>CAZHAO010000131.1:0-6018 GCA_964530375.1 uncultured Methanotrichaceae archaeon | reverse complement strand
GGGAGGTTCGCAGGCCCCCTCGGCGTCGCCGTCGGCCTGGACCCGTCCCGCTCCATGATGGAGGTCGCCCGGAGGAGGGGAGTTCTTCCCGTCAGGGGCGTTGCAGAGAGGCTTCCCTTCGGGGACGAAAAGTTCGACCTGGTTTTGATGGTGACCGTCGTCTTTCTCCTGCGAGATCGAGCCGCTGCCTTCAGGGAGGCGTATAGAGCCCTCATTCCGGGCGGGTCATTGGTCGTCGGGTTCATCGACAGGGAGAGCCTTCTTGGCCAGCGCTACCAGGCGAAGAAAGAAGCGGGAGACGCCAGCGGCTTTTACGGGAAAGCCCGTTTTCTCGGACCCGAGGAGATGATCGATCATATCGAAGAGGCGGGATTTTCGGACTTAGCCTTCGTCCAGACGCTCTTCTCCGAGCCGGAGAGCCTCAAGTCCGTCGAGACCCCGCTGCCCGGATGCGGCCGGGGATCTTTCGTCGTGGTCCGGGGAGAAAAGCCGAGATGATCGAAGAGATCCCCTTTGGAATCCCCGAACCCCAAACTCCGGGGGCAAGGGTTAGGCTTATAGGCCGTCGTCCCCTTGGCGGCGGGGCGATCCCATGGACGTGACATCCTCCCTTCTCATCGCCCTCGGCCTCTCTCTGGACGCCTTTGCGGTCTCCGTGACCAGCGGGGCGACCATAACCCACGAGAGGCTGAAGAGCGCCCTCACCGCCGCCCTCTTCTTCGGCGGCTTTCAGGCCCTCATGCCCGTCATCGGCTGGCTCGGAGGGGTCGAGTTCAGCGACTTCGTCACCGGGTACGACCACTGGGTCGCCTTCATCCTCCTCGTCCTCATCGGTGGAAATATGATCCACGGATCGATGACCTCCGAGCGGGGCGAGGGGGCGGCAAACCTCCTCGACCTCCGCCTCCTGACGTGTCTTGCCGTCGCCACCAGCATCGACGCTCTGGCCGTCGGCGCGACCTTCGCCTTCCTCGACATCTCCATCATCCTCCCCGTCGTCGTGATCGGGATCGTGACCTTCGCCCTCTCATTTCTCGGGGTCTTCATCGGAAACCGCTTCATCGGCTTCTTCGAGAACAGGATCGAGATCGTCGGCGGCCTGATCCTGATCGGCATAGGCGGCCAGATCCTGCTGGAGGACCTCATGATTTAGACTGCCGGAACTATTCTAAATATCTGCGAACCGCTCCACCACCCACCTGTTCCTCACCTCGGGATGGAATATAATCCCATAGATGGGCCTTTCCGCATGCTTGAAGGCCTCGATCGAGCCAGGCCTTCCGGCCACCAGCTCGAAGCCCGGAGGCAGGGTGACGCCGAAGTTGTGGAGGTGGTAGCCCTCGATCTCCCGAGGCGGCCCGAGGAGTGGCGTCTCCCTCGCGATCTCGATTCTCTCAAGGCCGATCTTCGGCTGGGGGACGATCTCGCCGCCGAAGACGGCGGCCACAATCTGCATCCCGGCGCAGATCGCGAGGAGCGGCTTTTCGATTCCGTCGATCCAGGAGAAGAGGTCGATCCTCCGAGCGTAGAGGTCGTCCTTGAGAGCCGTGCCGCAGAGGATGATCCGGTCGGCCCTCTCGATCAGGTCGCCGGTCAGCTCGGTGAAGTGGACGATCTCACACTCCGATCCGGTGCCCTTCACGATGGCGGCGATGGGATCGACGAACTCGTATCTTGAAAGGGACCTGGCCTTATAGCATAGGTCGACGATGAGGATCATTTATCCACCAGCCTCGCCTCCTGGATGATGAGCCGGCCCCGGTAGTTCTCGTAGGTCTTCTCCGCCTTCAAAATCTCGATCCTCTTTTTGAAGATGGGCCCGTCGAGGACGAAGGTCTCCAGCTCCCCGCCCTCCCCAGAGGGGTTTATCCTGTACCTTTTCTGGAGAAATTCGAGCTCTCTGATCCGTTCCTCATCGATCCCAGCCCCCACCCACGACTCGTCGAGGGGGTAGGCGAATACCCCGGTGACGATCACCTCAAACCCCTCCGAGACGAGGAGCCGGAGATACTCGACCTGGTCGATCTGCCAGAGGGGGTTGAAGCACCAGAGGTCCAGCTCCCGGCAGATCCGCTGGACCCGGGCGGCCTGGTAGACCGACTCGATCGCCCCCGTTACGACCCCCTCTATCCCGTATCTCTTCTTCGCGGCGAAGATCGCGTCCCGGAGGTCGGAGAGCTCCGCCTCCTCCTCGCCCGCCGTCGGCACTATGATCTGAGGGACGCCGATTGCCTCGGCGATGAGGTCTGCCCAGCAGACGTTCGGGGTGTGGAACATGTAGCTCTCCGGGTTCTCGGAGACTATCGTTATCAGGCAGACGACAGAATCGGTCTCCATCGCCCTTCTGCAGGCGAAGACCGAGTCCTTCCCGCCGGAGAAGAGGACGCCGAGGTGCACATCAAAGTAGTCGACCCCGGCGTCTAAAAAGATGTTGGTGGTCGAATCCGTCGCATTTACGTCAGATATTCGCCTCCGATCATCACGGAAAATCGCCTACTCTCAGGATTAATCATTTATATCAAAGGGCCATCAAGTCGAGAGGCGATGAAGGGCCGCATTATGTATATTTGTGATTAATTATATATCACAGATGGTGGCCGAGTCTTGGGCGCGAATCGGCTGAGGCGAGGCTTCGAACGGCAGAAGAGAAGGCCGCACCTTCGCCGACGGAGGAAGTCAAAAAGGAGATCTTCCGGCAGGCGCTAGAGCTTGAGATCTCGCCCAAAAACCAAGCTCGGGAGGAGGGGTCGCCCCAATGCCATCGTGCGGTCGCCACAGCGCCAGGATGGGTTGAGATGTCGTCGTTATTGTCCAGGTTTGTTTCGGGAACGGAATTTGAATCTTACGAAGATTTTAATGAGAATCTGAAGATAATCGTGCCGGAGCGCTTCAACTTCGCCTTCGACGTGGTGGACGTCTACGCGAAAGAGGACCCCGAGAAGGTCGCTCTCGTCTGGTGCAACGACCAGGGCGACGAGAAGATCCTATCCTTCGGGGAGCTGAAACGCGAAAGCGACAAGGCCGCTAACCTATTCAAAAAATACGGGGTCGGAAAGGGCGACTCTGTCATGCTGACCCTCAAGGGGAGATACGACTTCTGGATCGCCATGGTGGGGCTCCACAAGATCGGCGCTGTGGCGATCCCGGCAACCCACATGCTGAGGGCTAATGATATCGCATACCGAATAAATAAGGCGAAACTGAAGATGATCGTCACCATCGAGGAGGACGGCGTCCCCGACGAGGTCGACGGCGCCTGCGACGAGATCGATGCGGAAAAGCCCGTCAGGGCCCTGGTGGGGAAGGGCACCAGGCCCGGCTGGCTGAACTTCAGAAGAGAGCTTGAAAAATCCCCCTCGGATTTCAAGCGGCCCGAGGGCGACGAGGCGACCAAGAACGGGGACGTCCTCCTCGCCTACTTCACCTCCGGCACCACCGGCCGCCCCAAGATGGTGAAGCACGACCAGACCTACCCCCTCGGCCACATACTGACGGCGAAGTTCTGGCAGAACGTCGTCGAAAACGGCCTCCACTACACCGTCGCCGACACCGGCTGGGCGAAGTGCGTCTGGGGCCAGATCTACGGCCAGTGGATCGCGGGCTCGGGGGTCTTCGCCTACGATTACGACCGGTTCGACGCGGGAAGGATGATGGAGATGGCGACGAAGTTCGGGGTCACCACCTTCTGCGCTCCCCCCACCATCTACCGGTTCATGATCAAGGGGGATATGTCTAAGTACGACTTCTCTCCGCTCAAGTACGCCGTCACCGCCGGCGAGCCCCTCAACCCCACCGTCTACAACAAGCTCTTCGAGGCGACGGGCCTTAGGCTGATGGAGGGGTACGGCCAGACCGAGACGGTGGTGGCCATCGCCAACTTCCCCGGAATGGACCCCAAGCCCGGCTCCATGGGGAGGCCCTCGCCAGGGTACGACATCGTCCTGGTGGACAGAGACGACCGGATCTGCGATGTCGGCGAGGAGGGGGAGATCGTGATCAGGACCGACGAGGGAAAGCCCCCTGGCCTCTTCATCGACTACCACCTCGACCCCGAGAGGATGAGAGACACCTGGCACGACGACTACTACCACACCGGGGACACCGCCTGGATGGACGAGGACGGATACTTCTGGTTCATCGGGAGGACCGACGACATGATTAAAAGCTCGGGGTATCGGGTCGGCCCCTTCGAGGTGGAGAACGCCCTCATGTCCCACCCCGCGGTGATGGAGTGTGCCGTTACGGGCGTCGCCGACCCCCTGAGGGGGCAGGTGGTGAAGGCGACGGTGGTCCTGACAGCGGACTACAGGCCCTCCGACGACCTGAAGCTGGAGCTTCAAAACCACGTCAAGAAGGTGACGGCCCCTTACAAGTACCCGCGGATCATCGAGTTTGTGGATGCCCTCCCCAAGACGATCAGCGGCAAGATAAGGCGGATCGAGATCAGGGAGATGGACGAAACGCCGACCGAATGAAATCCCCGCCGAAAGTTTATAAAGTTTTGATGGCATAAAGAGGGATCGAGGTACAAGGGAGAGAGGTGAGGAGATGGCATACTCGGTAAAGCTGATATCGATCGAGGAGAAGGCGAATCTAGCGGAGCGGTATGCTCAAAAGATCGAGCACGAGGTGAAGTCGGAGATCTACGGCTGCTGCATCAAGCTCCTCACCGGGTCGAAAGAGGTGAGAGATCGGTGGATGGAGAGCTTCTACTTCATCTCCTCGAACATCAGGTCCCACGCTCGGCTCTACGTCGTCTCCGACCCAGATCGCGGGGACGACCAGGTTCTGTACGACCCCCAGTCCAAGACCGCCTTCCTCGTCAACGTCGGCTACTACGGCTGGATCAAGTCCCTCGCCCTCAGCACGGCGGGAGACGTCCTGGAGGACGAGCACGGGATCTACTCGGTCCACGGCGCCTGCCTCGACCTCGCCGGGCAGGGCCTCTGCATCGTGGGAGGGTCCGGGGCCGGGAAGACTACCCACACCTACGGCCTCCTTCGAAGGCCCGAGACCAGGGTCGTCTCAGACGACTGGTTTTTCGCCCGAATCTACGGCGACGACGTCCTCGCCTACGGCTCTGAGAAGAACTTCTACATCAGGGCGGAGCTCGCCGAGATCTGGAAGGAGTTTTCGGGGCTCGCCGATCACGCCCTCTTCGACGAGGAGGGGAGGGGGGTCGTCGACCTCCGGCTCGCCATCGGCAAGGGGCGGATCCTCCCCCTCACCACCCTGGGGATGGTGATCATACTTAAGAGAGACCCCGCTGACGAGGTGGTCGGAAGGAGGCTTTCGCCGGAGGAGGCCCTCAAGATCGTGGAGGAGAACGGCTACTATAACCCTCACCTCTTGGTGAAAAGCGAGTTCAAGCGCGGCCTTAGGAGCGGCTTCTTTTCCTCCCTCTTCTCCAGGGTCCCCGCGTTTATGGTGAACACCGTCAAGAGCCCCGAGGAGAGCCAGAGGACGATCAGGGTGGTCATCACCGAAGGCCTTCGGCAGGGGTCGGAGCGACGACGAGAAGGCGACTGAGAGGATCGGCCCGTCGCCCTCCGCCCTCGCCGCCAGCGCCCCTCCAAAAGATCCTCGGAGTCGTCATAACCGTCGGATATCTGAAAGAGGAAGGGGATCGTGCTATCGCCATCACCCTCCAGACGCGTCATGGCCTTCCCTCTATCCGTTCCGGCTTTGGTCCTCTTATTTGGTACGAAAATGTTGACCTAATTAAATAATCTGCATTATATAGTTTAAAAACTTTTTGACATTTATATTGTGTAAAATTTCCGCATGGATAGCAAAAATAAGGTTGTAAAGCTGACTAATAAGAAAGAGTAGGAGCATACAGGTTCAGAGGTTTAGAGATTGGTAAATAGTCTACCTAAAGAAAGATTTTTATATCTAATTCCACTAAGTTTAGACAGCCCAAATAGAAGGTCAGATCAAAGAAGGAGGATAAGTATGAGCAACCTGCCAAGAAGGGAGGGAATGAAGCGTGCCATCAGCGTTGCTTGCGTTTTTTTA
>CAZHAO010000130.1:3030-6024 GCA_964530375.1 uncultured Methanotrichaceae archaeon | reverse complement strand
CCTTCGGAGTCGTAGGCTCCCAGGAGCAGCCCGCCGAAGGTGACCTCCCGGTGGCCCTTCCCCGGGATGTAGCCCCCCACCACCAGGTCTAGAGAAAGGCTCTTCTTGACCTTCATCCAGTCGGAGCTCCTGACGCCAGGCAGGTACCGAGAGGACTTCCGCTTCGCCATTATCCCCTCCAGCCCCATCTTGACCGCCGCCTGAAAGTATGCCTCCCCCCTCTCGGGAAGATAATCGGTGATGGTCACCGATTCGGTCTCTTGGACCTCCTCGAGGATCGCTTTTCTTTCATTCAGAGGGCGTTCCATCACGCTCTCCCCCTCCCAAATGAGGACGTCGAAGACGACGTAAGTGGCAGGCATCGCCCTCTTGAGGTAGTCTATCCTGAGGCTCTTCGTCTGCTGCTCCCTGGAAGCCAGGGCGGAGAAGTCCGGCAACCCCTCTCTGAATACTGCGATCTCCCCGTCGAGAACGGCGTTCCTCGCCGCCTTGGCGAGGGGATCTGCGATCTCCGGGTAGCGAGAGGTGATCCACCTCAGCCGCCGGTTCTGAAGCTCGGCCCTTCCTTCCGAGATGTGGGCTATGCACCGAGTGCCGTCTATCTTCGGCTCGAAGATCCAGTCCGGAGAGGAGAAGGGGTCGCCGGAGACGGCGAGCATCGGCCTTATCGGTTTCATCCTATCGAACTCCTGGAGAGAGAAGAGCGGAGAATAGGGGGATCTACTCGATCGACTCTGCCGTCTCCTTCAGCGCCTCCATCAGGCTCTTGGCCGCCGGCCTTCCCTCCTTCTTCTCGATCTTGATCACCTCGCCGCTGAGCTTGGCGCGGACCATCTCCTCGATCCTCTTTCGATACTCGTCCCTGTAGAGGCTCAGGTCCAGATCTCCGGAGAGCTTATCCACGATCTCCCTCGCCAGCTCCATCTCCTCCTCTTTCGGCTGGGGGAGGTCCTTCAGCTCCTCAATTTCGGCGGGGTCGAGGACCTCGTCGAAGTACCTCAAGGTGGTGGCCACCACGGCGTTCTGATGGTAGTGGACCAGAACGACCCGCTCCTTCGAGTGCATCGTCATCTTTCCGATGGCCGCCTTGCCGGTCCTCTCCATCACCCGCCTCAAAAGGGAGTAAGAGCTCTCAGAGCCGTCGGGGACCAGAAGGTAGGTCTTTTCGAAGTAGTGGGGGTCTGCCGCAAAGAAGTTCACAAACCGGTCCAGATGTATATCGTCGCTGGATTCGGGCTTTGCCGCCTCCAGCTCTTCATCGTCGAAGATCACGTACCTGTCCTTCTTAAACTGGTATCCGTGGACGATCTCGCTGTTGGGCACCTCCTCCCCCTCTTCGCAAGTCTTCCTGTAATGGATGGGGGTGTGGCATTTTTGGTGGATCATCCTCAGCTTGACCCTTTTGTCTATCGTCAGAGGGGTCATCTTCACCGGGATGTTGACGAGGCCGATGGTGAGGCTGCCCGACCATACGGCCCGAGGCAAGGAGACCTTGGGCTCCTGCTTCTCCTCCTCAACCTCTTCTTCCTCTTCTAATTCTTCCTCTCTCTCTTTCTCCACCTGCTTCTGGCCACCGGCCATCGAAACCAACTCCGATGCGATCTTTTTGATTATATTTCATCTTCATCCATATTCCAGTTTCCGGTGATCGCCACCGTCACCATCCCAAAGATCCGGGCGCATAGGTTTAAATAACCTCGGAACCAAAGCGGCCATGGTGCGAGGCTGTTTTCACGGTTTTTCGCAAATGGATGTGAAGCGAGTGTACGGAAGCGATCGAGGATCCTTCAGCAGTGGCGGATTCACAAGCTCGTCTCCAGTTGAGGCTGGAAAGACGTACGAAGTGGAGATCGAGGAGATATCAAGGCAGGGAGACGGCATCGCCAGAGTTGAGGGCTTTGTCATCTTCGTCTCCGAGACGAAGGTCGGAGACAAGATCAGCATATGCATTGACAGGGTTATGCGAAGGTTCGCCATAGCCCACAAGGTCTGATTAAGAGATGAAATGGTCGGCGCAGCCCTCGGCTGCGCAGGACTATTTTAGGTGAACGCATTTTGCCTCTTCTGCAGTTATTATCTTCTGTCTGTTCGATTTCGCCCCGACCGGTGTGCCCCTCCTTCCTCCGGTCCACAGAAGATGGAAGGCATTAACCAGGAGGCATATCTACAAAAGGGTGGGAGCGAAAGGCCGACCATCAAACGGTCGCTGAGGGGTTCATCGTGCAGATCGATCTTCATAAAAATACGGCATTCATCCTCACCCTGGCCGTGGCCCTCGGCTTCGTCCTGCCGGGGCCCGCCGAGAGGCTGGAGTTTCTGGTGATCCCGGCCCTCTTTCTGATGATGGCCTTCTCCATGGCGGGGATCGATCTCGGCCGTCCGCCGATCCGGGGGGCTCTGGCCGGATTTCTCATCAACTACCTCTTTCTGTCGGGGCTGATCCTTTTCATCGCCCCACTGGTTCTGGTGGAGGAGGCCTCCGTCCTCGGGTTTGTGGTGATGGCCGCGGTCCCGCCTGCGGTGGCCGTCGTCCCTCTGACCAAGCTTTTGGCAGGCGACGTCCGGCTCGCCCTCTACTCCGAGGCCCTATCGTATCTTGCCTCCCTCGCCCTGACCCCCCTGATCATATCGATATATGGCCGGGAGGCGGGGATGGCGGTGGGGGTCGGCGACACCTTGGAGATCGTCTTCCTCCTGATCCTTCTGCCCATCCTCGCCTCAAGGTGGGTTGGCCGATTGAGGATGGACCCGGCCCACCCCATCAACGTCGGCCTCTTCGCCGTCACCTACATCGTGGTGGGGCTGAACAGCACCGCCATATCGACCGGGGTCGGAGGGGTCCTCCTCGTCGCCGCGGCCAGGACATTCGCGTCGGGGGCGGTCGTCTACGCCGCCTCTGCCGCCGCCGGGGTCGCGAGGCCGCAGAGGATCGCCTACACCCTCTTCGGCTCCTTCAAGAATTCTTCCTTGTTTTAAATCTTCAACGGCTCTGTT
>CAZHAO010000130.1:0-3020 GCA_964530375.1 uncultured Methanotrichaceae archaeon | reverse complement strand
CTCCTCCTCTTCGGACCGAGGGCCGCGGTCCCGGCGGCGGTCTGCATCCTGACGGAGACGGGCTTTTACATCCTCCTCTCGGCCCTGGCCGGGTGGCGAAATGGCGCCTCCGGGGCCCCCTGAACCGGTGGTTTGAGCTGAAACCCCTTCGACCCAAACCCGGCGGTTTTTGATCTTCGGCTCAGCGGTTGGTCAGGGAACTGGTAATAGGTGTCAAACCTCCAAGAGGCGATCTTCTGATCAAAAAGAGAAGAATCGAGGGATGAGTTCAGCATCCCTCGGATCGTTTTGGCTTTACATCACCGATTTCGTCGCCAGTTACATCACCGTCTTCTTCGTCGGCGTCGAGTAGGTTGGGATGGTTATGGAAGGTATGTAGCTTCCGGCCGTCGGTCTGCTTCCCGCCGCGTCCGTCCTCTCCCTGAAGCCGACGTCAGAGATCCAGGTCCTGCTGGGGTTGGTGTAGTAGACGGTGCTGGTGCCGCTGGTCGTGTCGAGGCGGTAGATGTTCTGGCGCCAGTCGGCGTAGTAGAGGTAGCCGTTTCTGTAGACGAGCCCGGCGATCGATCCAGTTCTCGATTCGAATATCTTGGTCACAGCCCCGCTCCCGCTCGCGACCTTGTATATGCTGGCAGGGACGCGGTTTCCTGAGCTGAGGTAGAGGTTTCCGTTGTAATCGAAGGCGAAGTCGCCACGCCAGAAGCCTCCGACGTCCGAGAGCTTCACTGTGTAGAAGGGAACGGCAGAGCCGCCGGAATCGAGCCTGTAGATCTTGCCGTCGCCTCCGGCGCCGGTGGCCTCGCTGAAGTAGAGGCCGATTTCGCCGTTCTGGTCGAAGGCGAAGGCGATGTCCCTGACGTAGGTGGTGTGGGTGTAGACGATGGTCTCCGCCGACCAGCCGGACCCGGTCTCAGCGGTCATGTAGATGTTGTTCTGGTTCGAGTTGGCGTAGTAGAGCTTCTCGGGGATCCCGGGATGGAAGGTGAAGCTGTAAAGTCTCTCCGAGGGCCTGGTGTAGATGATGTTGTCGGGAGCGGTGGCGGTGTTGGCGTAATAGACCGATCCCAGGGACTCGCCTCCATCGGCGTAGTAGATCGGAACGAACCTCTCCAGAGCGGCCATGGTGACCGGCGTCATCTCCATGACTGGCTGAGTTGTATTCTTCTGGGCGGAGGCCGCATCGGCCGCAAAGATCGGCGATGCCAGCAAAAATAGAGCGAGGATCGCCGCTGCATAACTCGATTTCATGTTCAATTAACCCCCTTATTCGGACGGACTGAGATGCTGCAGGACGCATTACATGAACCGAACCGATGCAACACGAAACGCCGCAAACTCGGCCCGAACCCTTTTGGTCGACAGCTCCGATCGACGGATTCGAGATCCGTCCGCTAAACAGAATTAACTACCATCATTGCTCGGCATTTTACTTAAAATTTTGTCCTGCGAAGCTGGACACGTCCTCAAAGAAAATCCATATTCGCTGATATCGGGGCAGCATGTTCCCCAGAATGGCCCAATATCGACCATTTGATCCATCTTGGATCGAAAAGCCCGCTTGCCATTTTTCGTTGAAGGAAGGCCCCCACGGCCCATACATCGGATAAAAAGTCACATATATGATCGGAGATATTCAAGAAATCCGGAGGAGCACCAATAGACGATCCTACGGGGGAAATCGTCGACAGATAGAGCCCCTTCGGCAGAGGGAGGCGAAAAATCATGGCGCA
The DNA here is from genome assembly GCA_964530375.1 of uncultured Methanotrichaceae archaeon. Classification (GTDB taxonomy): domain Archaea; phylum Halobacteriota; class Methanosarcinia; order Methanotrichales; family Methanotrichaceae; genus Methanocrinis. The sequence continues at coordinate 1,290 of CAZHAO010000130.1, read as the reverse complement.
AGGAGAAAATGAGGGGAAGGCCTGCCCCTTCGTGGCGCGGGCCTGCCTGCGGGCGGGGTGCATGGCCTGGGACGACCCCGGCGGCGGGTGCAGATTGATCGTGCCCGAGAAAGCCGCGAGCGGCTTCGACGAGAGGCTCCGCCAGGCGGCGCCGCTCATGTACGGCTCGCTCCTGGACCTGGTGCGGGTGATGGAGGAGCGGGCGCGGGAGTGCGATGCATGCGCCGACCTCTGGGACTACGCCGCGGAGGTGAGGAGGAGCTTTCTCGACGACCTCGTCGCAGCCCAGCTGAAGGTGGGGTGAGAGAGAAGGAGGAGGGAAGGTGAGACGTTAGAAGGCGAGACATGAGAAGGTGAGATGAGGGGTTCGGGTTGGTGAAAGATATTTCTCGTGAGAGGTCAAGCTGGAAAACGAGACGGTGGTCTGGGGGGTCGAATTGTCCACAACGCCAAAGAGGAAAACGCGATCAGAATCTAAAAGGAGGGTGAAGACCGCAGAGGAGATCGCCCGAATTCTGAGGTCTCACATGACGGAGCTATCCAGTCGCTGCAAGGTCAAATCCCTCGGGATCTTCGGCTCCTATATCCGAGGCGAGGCCGACGAGGAGAGCGACATCGACCTTCTGGTGGATCTGGAGGAGGGCGAGGTGCCCCTGACCCTTCTGGAGTTCATCGCCCTCGAAAACCATTTGAGCGATCTATTGGGGGCTAAGGTGGACCTGGTGGAAAGGAGCGCCCTCAAGCCCGCCATAGGCCGCCGCATCCTGGAGGAGGTCGAGACGGTATGAGACGGGCTTAATTCTGGTGCTCAAGTGTCTCACAAATCGACGGTCAAATCAAAATTAAGCGAAACATATTTCTGCTTAGTTGAAATGAAAGTAAATGCTTAGGAGGTCATATTTGTGGATACAAATCAACATGAATCAGAGAAAACATTAGAGTTCGAGGATTATGCAGAAGGTGATGCGCAAATAATACAAATCGATGAAAGTAAACGCAATATAATCACGAATTCATCGGACCCAGAGATCATATCATTATTCGATAAATGGAAGCGCGGGAGATTGATACTTCAACCGGATTTTCAGCGACGGTTTGTATGGGATAAGACTAAATGTAGCAGATTGATAGAATCTGCGTTATTATCAGTCCCATTACCTGTATTTTATTTTGCAGAAGGCATGGATGGAAAAGAGTATGTTATAGATGGTCAGCAGCGTCTTACTGCATTCTTTTCTTTTATTTTAAAATGAATACCCCGCAGCTTGCTGCGGTTGGGATGGTCAAGAA
>CAZHAO010000129.1:0-6028 GCA_964530375.1 uncultured Methanotrichaceae archaeon | reverse complement strand
TCCCGATGGTACTCGTTCAGCGGCTTGATGGTGATCTCGCCGGACTTGGCGATGGCGATGGCCTGGGCCGCCGCCTGCGCCGCCTGGACGGTGGTTATGTAGGGGACGTGGTAGTCGACGGCGTTCCTCCGGATCTGGAACCCGTCCTTCACCGACTGCTTCGTCGTCGGGGTGTTTATGATCAGGCTCACCTCCCCCCGCTTCATGTAGTCGAGGACGTTGGGGCTTCCGACGTAGATTTTTTTGACCTTCTCGACGGCGATGCCCATGCCAGCGAGGAATTCGGCCGTCCCGTCGGTGGCGATGATCAATAGGCCCGATTCGGCGAGCTTCCTCGCCACCTCGGCGATGGCCCCCTTGTCCTCATCCCTCACCGAAACGAAGACGATGCCTTCGGTAGGGAGGGGGTTGTCGGCGGAGAGCTCCGCCTTGAAGAAGGCGAGGCCAGGGACGCGGTCGATACCCATAACCTCCCCCGTCGACCTCATCTCCGGCCCCAGGAGGGTGTCGGCTCCGGGGAGCTTCTCGAAGGGGAGGAGGACCTCCTTCACCGAGACGTACGGGATCGCAGGCTCGCGGGTGTACCCCAGATCTGCCAGGGTCTTTCCCGCCATCACCCCGGCGGCGATCTTGGCCAGGGGGAGGCCCACCGCCTTGGAGACGAAGGGTATCGTCCTGCTGGAGCGGGGGTTCGCCTCCAGGACGTAGACGATCCCGTCCTTGTAGGCCATCTGGATGTTGAGGATCCCCTTCACCTCCAGGGCGAGGGCGATCTTCTTCACGTACTCCCGGACGGTCTCCTGGACGGCGGCGGGGATCGTCTGGGGCGGGATGACGCAGGCGCTGTCCCCGGAGTGGATCCCCGCCTCCTCGATGTGCTCCATGATCGCCCCGATGAGGACGTCCTGGCCGTCACAGACGGCGTCGACGTCGATCTCGACGGCGTTCTGGAGGAAGTCATCGATGAGGATGGGGTGCTCCGGGGAGACCCTCACCGCCTCCCTCATGTAGACCTCAAGCTCCCTCTCGTCGTAGACGATCTCCATGGCTCTTCCGCCGAGGACGTAGCTCGGCCTCACCAGGACGGGGTAGCCGATCCTCTGGGCCTCGGCCTTCGCCTGCTCCGGGCTGGTGGCGTACCCCGCCTCGGGCTGGGGTATCCCCATCTCCCGGAGGGCGAGGTTGAACCTCTCCCGGTCCTCGGCCATGTCGATCCTCTCGGGGCTCGTCCCCAGGATCTTCGTCGCGAGGCCCCGTCTTGCGATCTCCTTCTCCAGGGGGATGGCGAGGTTCATCGCCGTCTGGCCTCCGAACTGGACCATGACGCCAAAGTGCCTCTCCTTCTCGATGATGTTCAATACGTCCTCGAGGGTCAATGGCTCGAAGAAGAGCTTGTCGGAGGTGTCGTAGTCGGTGGATACGGTCTCAGGGTTGTTGTTTACGATGTGGGCCTCGATCCCCAGCTCCCGGAGGGCGATGACCGCGTGGACCGTCGAGTAGTCGAACTCGATCCCCTGGCCGATCCTGATGGGGCCGGACCCGATGATCAGGACCTTCTTTCTGTCGGTGGGGGCCAGCTCGCACTCGTCCTCGTAGGACGAGTAGTAGTAGGGGGTCTTGGCCGCAAACTCTGCGGCGCAGGTGTCCACCATCTTGAAGGTGGGAAGGATCCCGTTTTCGTGCCGGAGGTCTGAGATCTCCTCCCACTTCTTGCCGATGATCGTTCCGATCCTCTCGTCTGAAAACCCCATCCTCTTCGCTCTTCTGAGGACGGGGACCGAGAAGCTCTCGGCTATCTCCTTTTCCATGAAGATGATATTCTCGATCCTCGCGATGAAGTAGGGGTGGATTTTGGTCAGATCAGAAATCTCCTCAACGGCGAATCCGCGCCGTAGGGCCTGATAGATGGCGAAGAGCCTCTCGTCGGTGGGGGTCACCAGAAGGCCTCTGACCTCTTCGTCGGTCCAGGGGTTGTATTTCCCCTGGCTGCCGAGGTCCATATCGATCTCAAGAGACCGGACGGCCTTCATCAGGGCCTCCTCGTAGCTCCTCCCGATGGACATAACCTCCCCCGTCGACTTCATGGCGGTGGTGAGGGTCTTGTCGGCCTTGACGAACTTGTCGAAGGGCCACCGAGGGATCTTCATCACCACGTAGTCGACCGTCGGCTCGAAGGAGGCGGGGGTCTCGCCGGTGACGTTGTTTGCGATCTCGTCGAGGGTCATCCCGATGGCGATCTTCGCCGTGACCCGTGCGATGGGGTAGCCGGTGGCCTTGGAGGCGAGGGCCGAGCTTCTTGAGACCCTCGGGTTCACCTCGATCACCCGGTACTCGCCCTCCCTCGCCGCGAACTGGATGTTGCAGCCGCCCTCGATTCGAAGGGCCCGGATGATATTTATGGCGGCGGACCGGAGGATCTGGACCTCCTCGTCGGTGAGGGTCTGGATGGGGGTGACGACTATGGATTCTCCGGTATGAATCCCCATGGGGTCCATGTTCTCCATGTTGCAGATGGTGATGCAGGTATCGTTTTTGTCCCGCATCACCTCGTACTCCAGCTCAGTCCAGCCGACGAGGCTCTCCTCGATGAGGACCTGGTGGATCCGGGACCTCTTCATCCCCATCTCGACGATCCGAAAGAACTCCTCCTCCGTCTCGGCAGAGCCTCCGCCGGAGCCGCCGAGGGTGTAGGCGGGCCTGATGATCAGGGGGAGGCCCAATTCCTTCAGGGCCTCTTTTGCCTCCTCCAGGGAATCGACGGCCCGGCTCCGCGGGACCGGCTCGCCGATCCTGATCATGGCGCTCTTGAACATGTCGCGGTCCTCGGTCTCCTGGATGGCGGCGACCGAGGTGCCCAGGACCTCGACGTTGAACTTATCGAGGACTCCTATCTCCGCCAGCTCGCTCGTTATGTTGAGGCCGGTCTGCCCTCCTATCCCGGCGATGATGCCGTCGGGCCTCTCCTTCTCGATGATCTTTGCGACGATCTCGGGGACCAGGGGCTCGATGTAGATCCTCTCCGCCATCTCCGGGTCGGTCATGATGGTGGCGGGGTTGGAGTTGACTAAGACCACCTCGACCCCCTCCTCCCGGAGGGACTTGCAGGCCTGGGACCCCGAGAAGTCGAACTCAGCGGCCTGGCCGATCTGGATCGGCCCCGATCCTATGAGGAGGACCTTATTTATTTTGGGTCTCTTCGGCAACTCCTATCACCTCCCCCCCGTCTCGATCTTTTTGGCGACCGAGGAAAAGAACATCTCTTTCGTGCAGAGGGGGCCGGGCCGCGCCTCGGGATGGTACTGGACCGCCTCGATCCCCAGGTAGTGGCTCTTGATCCCCTCCACCGTCCCGTCGTTGGCGTTGACCTGGGTGATCTTGAGGCCCGTACCCTCCGCCGACTCGGGAAGGAGGGCGAAGTTGTGGTTCTGGGACGTTATGTAGACGATCCCGCTGGCCAGGTCCTTGACGGGCTGGTTTCCGCCGTGGTGGCCGAACTTCAGCTTGTAAGTCTCGGCCCCCAGGGCGAGGCAGATCACCTGGAGCCCCAGGCATATCCCGAAGACCGGCCTCTCTCCCGCGAAGTGCTTCACCGCCTCGATGGCCCGAGTCGCCTGCTCGGGGTCGCCGGGACCGTTGGATATGAAGACGGCGTCGGGGTCGAGCTTCTCGATCTCCGAGATCCTCGCGTCCGACGGCACCACCACGATCTCAAACCCCTGGCAGGCCATGGAGTTGAGGATGTTCCTCTTGATCCCCAGGTCCATCATCACCACCCTCGGCCCTTCTCCGGGGATCCGATAGGGGCGCTTGCATGAGACGGCGCTGATCAGGTCGAGGCTGGATATGTCCGGCTGATCTCTTGCGAGACCGACGACGTCCAGGTCTATCACATCGGACCTCTCGCCGACGGCGAGGGCGGCCCTCATCGCCCCCTGGTTTCGGATCTTGATGGTGAGCATCCTCGTATCCAGGTCGGAGATCCCGGGAACCCCCTCCTCCTCGAGGAACTTCGATATGGTCTTTTTGGACCTGAAGTGGAGGGGCCTCTCCCAGATCTCCTTGCAGACCATGGCGGTCGCCCCGACGTGGTCTGACTGAAAGTTGTCGCCGCTGACGCCGTAGTTTCCCATGAGGGGATAGGTGAAGGTCAGAAGCTGTCCTTTGTAGGAGGGATCGGTCAGAGCCTCCTCGTAGCCGGACATGACCGTCACGAAAACCAGTTCGCCAGAGACGACGCCAGGAGATCCGAAGCCCACCCCTTCGACCCTGGTGCCGTCCTCCAACCCTAAGACGCCGATCATAGTATCGCCACCACAAGCGGAGAGGTGATCTAAATAGGTTTCGACGGGATCGAGGGGCGACGGGCGCGATGCCCCGCCGGAAACCGGTTGCCGGCACCGCCAAATTGGCCATGCTCATTCGAAGGCCGGCCGCCTCGAGTCTCTGAGAGCGCTGAAGGAGACGAAGGAAAAAAGAGCGGAAAAGAAGAGGGGAATAGATCGGTGGGTCAGCTTCTCGCCCACCGATCATCCCGTCTACGTCAATATCAGCTTATGAGGGGAAGCTTTCCTAGATGCAGGTCTTCAGTCCTGTTGTCATCAGGGCCGAAGACCTGGTCGATGACGCCATTTACGTAGGGGACGAGCTCATCGTTGAACTGGGTGGACTGGTTGTTGTAGTAATCGATTATCTCCTGGTTTTCAGCGGTTACTACGGCTGACTCGCCGCCCAAGCCGTAATACAAGTCTATCAGGTTTCCTTCCGTAAAGTATGCCTGCCCTACGATCCTCGCTGATTCGTAAAAGCCATTCTTGTAATCCTCTGAGTACTCCTCTTGAGCGCTTGCCGCGCCGATGGCGCCACAGAGCAGAACGCCGATCACTAACCCGAACTTGACGATCTCTTTCATGAGTTATCACTCACCGACCGCTGATACGCTCACCTCATTAAAAACTCTGTCGATAAGGGCGGAGCTCCGGCATCGAAATCGCGTGCCAAAATCTCGCGTCTTTTCCCCATCGCCCCATCTCCGCCCAAACGACAAAGGTTAAATGATCTCTCGCGGTCTAGGTGAGGCGAGGATTGGCTTATGGACATGTACGAGAAGGTGATCGAGCTTGCACGAAGGCGCGGCTTCATCTGGCCCGCCTTCGAGCTCTACGGCGGAGCTGCGGGCTTCTACGATTACGGGCCCCTGGGAGCCCCGATGAAGAGAGGGATCGAGGACCTCTGGAGGGGATTCTTCGTCATCCGGGAGGGGTTCTCTGAGATCGAGTGCCCCACCATCGGGGTGGAGGATATCTTCAAGGCCTCGGGACACCTATCCGGCTTCTCCGATCCCCTCACCGAGTGCCGGGAGTGCGGCGAGATCTATCGGGCTGACCACCTCATAAAGCACATCGTCGAGGTACCCGACGCCCTCGCAAACGACGAGATCTATCGGGTCATAAAAGAGAACGACGTCTTCTGCCCCGAGTGCGGAGGCGACCTATCCGAGATCTACGAGTTCAACCTGATGTTCAAGACCTGGATCGGCCCCGGAGGAAAGCAGCCGGGGTACCTGCGGCCCGAGACCGCCCAGGGGATGTTCATCAACTTCCAGCGGCTCCTCCGCCACTACCGCGACCGCCTCCCCTTCGGCGCCGTCCAGATAGGAAAGTCCTACCGAAACGAGATCTCGCCCCGCCAGGGGGTGATAAGGCTCCGGGAGTTCTCCCAGGCCGAGGCGGAGATCTTCATCAACCCGAAGGACAAGAGCCATCCCCGGTTCGGCGAGGTATCAGACCTGGTCATGACCCTCCGCTCCCAGGAGGCCCAGGAGAGGGGGGAGACGGAGGAGATGACCGTCGGCGAGGCGGTGGCCCGGGGGATCATCGCCCACGAGATCCTCGCCTACTACGTCGCCCGGACCTACCAGTTTCTGATCGAGGCGGGGGTCTCTCCCGACCGGCTGAGGTTCAGGCAGCACAAGGCCGACGAGATGGCCCACTACGCCGCCGACTGCTGGGACGCCGAGGCGCTCCTGGAC
>CAZHAO010000128.1:0-6063 GCA_964530375.1 uncultured Methanotrichaceae archaeon | reverse complement strand
GGGGGAGAGGCAGGCGCCTTTAGGGGTTACGCCGGATAAGAAGGGCCGAAGAAGGGGGAGAAGGAGGAGGACGGCCGAGCTTAAAGAGGAGAGAAAGTTCAGGAGGAGGCCGAAGAGGTAGATACATTTTCCCGATCCTTGGTGGTGGATGGATCCTGAAGGGCAAGACGAAAAAGAAGAGGTGCCCTCCGGAAGTGGGGAGGGCTAAAGGAGGAAGGCGGAGGTTCAGTCTCCTATCGATCTCACCAGCTCCAGAATCTCTTCGGTCGCCTGCCGGGTTTCAAGAGCCCCATCAACCCCGCGTCCATGCGCTTCGCGCAGATCGACCAACCTCTGCTCCAGATCCGCGATGAACTCCTCCTTCGAGATCTCCGCCATCCTCAACAGCAACCTGAGGGCCACTTTTATATCGGCTCTCTCATCCTCCGACGGCCCTCTCTTCATGGCGTCTAGCGCGAAGGGGTATAGGATCTCCTGGGCGCACTGGTGGCAGGATTGTACCGAGATCGATACATTTACCACACAATTGACATCCTGCACATCTACCTGGGCTTCTCCCCATTCGTTGCTGCCAGGGTTATTGAAAAATAAGTGTCCATGTATATGATAACTGCCTGGTCCTACCACTACCTCCAAGTTATCCAAGGTTTCAAAGGTTGTTCCTCCGTTTTTTGGTTTTAGTTGCACACAATTCCAAGGTGGCCTTCCTTGATTATCTAAATTGCCTTTACTCGCATCGAACCGATCTTGGAACATGCTTATAAAGGATGGATCCAAGTTGGCCAAAGTTGTGTCATTTTTCTTGATCAACAATTTGACCATATAGCACTTGGTAATATGTACCGAAGATATCGATATGTTCAGTTTCTGGATCAAAATGGCATATAAATTTCCAGAACGGTTCCGAATCATATAATCGGCGCCTATCTCTCTGTAGCCACCTGTGGCGCCAGCTATTATACATTCGCCCTCAGAATTCCAGGTGGTTCCGACGTTGGGATGCGGGTTTCCATCGCCATCAAGGGGCCAGCTGTCTTTGCAGATCCATTTTCCATCATCAGTGTAGCCGACTATCGCAACGCAGTGGTCCCCGATCGCTTCATCAGAATACCTTGCAATTATGGGGCCGTTGGTTTCAAGATACACCTTCGCCTTCGCAATAATCGTTTCGACGGAATCCGTTCCTTCGGAATTTATATCACGCCACTCTGCGATTTTGTAAGCGGCGCTTCTGTCGGGTATGACGATACCGCTATTCGTCAGTATGGTGCAAGCGTTTTCCACGCTGCGATTGGTACCCATAGCGGCCAGCAAGTTTTGCTGGGTTTCGTCGATCTTTGCGTCAAATAAATTGAACTCTCTTCCTGGATCGTTGTAGTAGTGTATCTTCAGCATCGACTCCAGGGCGGCGAGGGTTCCGTAAGCAACACATTCATCCTGGCCTTGCGTCCTGAGGTCTGTCATCCAGTTGCGGGGTGGAGTCGAAGGCGTCAGGCATCCGTCATAAGATCTCCAATCATGTCCCATCTTGTATCCCTCTTCCTAAAATTCCTTTCCTTATACATGCAGAACTGACGTCACAGCGACGCCAGATCCCATTCATCCCAGCATCCTATGCAAGCCGTGTCGTTGAGCCCCCAGTCCGGTGGCTGCCATCCAGGAGCCTCTCTCTCCCCGTCGAACTCTTCGACGGCCACCAGAGCCCCGACGCTTAGGGGCTCGGCGAGAGAGGTCCCGTTCACAGATGCGACCTCGATCTCCGCCCTGTTGGCGAAGGTCCCGCTCACGAGGGCCTCGACCTGATAGGAGATCGTCTCCGTCTCAAACGGCTCCAGGTCGATCAGGTTCCAGGTGACGACGCCGTCATCGTACGACGAGAAGGGAACCGAAGAGCCGACGAGCCTCATGCCGTCGGGGAGGTGATCGATGACCGAGACGACCCTCGTCGTATCGGCCTCATTCCGGAGGGTCAGGTTGTAGACGACCAGGTTCGGATCGTCGGCGTCGGGCCTTCCCGTCTTCGCCGCAGAGACGCCGCCCGCGGGACAGCACCAGAGCCTCCCTCTATCGATGGAATAGAAGTTGGTGGCGTTGACCCATTCGCCGTCGTAGCCTCCCGAAGCCTCCGCCCGGTTGACGAGGTCCTGGTCGCAGAGATCGGTGACCTCCAGCCTCACTCGAATCTCAGCCCGGCCTCCGATGGCGAGATGAGTCAGGACCCATTCGGCGCTCCCGCTCGTCAGCTCGAACGGCCTCAGGGAGGAGTTGATGTAGGCCGCCCCAGGCGGAAAGAGGTCTTTTACGCGAACCGGGCCCAGAGCCCTGTTCCCGTCGTTCTCCAGGGCGATGGTGTACTTTGCGACGGTGATCGTCCTCTCGGCACCATCCTCGACCACCGTCTCCTGGCTGACCACCCCGGTCTTGGTCAGGTTCAGATGTGGCCGATCATACTTTGAAATCCCCTCAAAGAGGACCCGCCGCCCGACAGAGTAATCGCCGGCGTAAACCTCGTCCAGGTCGACCTCGTCTTTGAGAACAGTTCTGTACCTGGCCGTCCCCGAGAAGTTCGCGACCGTCTCCATCTCGTTTAAGCCCCGAGCCACCGTCTCGCCGTCCAGTTTGGCGACGCCCGTGTACTCCTCGCCGATGAGGCTCTCGTTTCGAACCCGGGACCACATCCCCTCCTTCCACCTCATGGACCGGTTGATAGAGGGGTAGTCGGTCTGGACTGGGCTGTAGACGAGGCTCAGGTCCTTGGCCACGTAGTTGGTGTAGGTTCTGATCTCCTCATCCGATTCGTAAGATCCAGTACCAGACTCATAGGACCTCTGGCTCTCTCCGATCCGCTTGTCCACCGCCACAAACCCCGTCCCGGAAGCCGACCGATCGGAGGATACCCCAGAGCCGTACTCGTCGATCCTCTCCAGAACCCGGAAGCTTCCGGCGTAATCCTCCCGGGACTCGAAGGCTGGCAAATCACCGGGATCGGCGTCCTGATCGGTCAATTTGAGAAATCCTATGGAGCCCATCCCATCGAACTCGCTCTCGATCTCCATCACCGACTCGTTCTGGTCCATCTTCATGTAAGACTCCCGATCGATGCTGGTGGCGTACCGGTAGGACTCGGCTATCGATGAGCCAGTGGCCCGGTTCTTCGCCTTCGCCTCCTCGGTCCACCGGGACGAGTAGGCGAGGGTCCTGTTCCGATAGAGGGTCAGCGTCGAAGACCCGTGATCCGCCGAGACGGCCTTATTCATCTCGATGGACTTGTTATCCGAACGAAGGGTGATCGTCTCATCGCTCTTGTAGAGGCCGCTGCCGTGCTCCCGGGTGGAGAGCTCGGCGCCTGGATCGTCGATGAGGACGGCGGCGCAGTCCCTATATCTCCCCACGGTGAAGTTGTTCAGATATAAGACAGCCTGGGCGCAGTTTTTGAGGATGTAGGAAGGCGGCGCCGAAGAATAATCGTCGTCAACGTTGACGAAGCCCTCTCCAGTGACGCCCGAAACCATCTGAAAATCGAACTCCTGCCTCTTCGGCGCCTTCACCTTCAGGACGATCTTTTGGCACTCGCCGAACGCGACGTCATAAAAACGCCAAAGGCCGTCCCCGTCCGGCGCTGGCGATACGGATACGAGCTCTATCGGCCTCTCGAAGATGTCCTCGACGACAACGTCCAGGGAGACGGGGCTGAAGCTGTTGCATACTCTGATGGTGTAGGTGATCTCCTCGCCGGGCCGGGCCTCTTTGCGGTCAGCAACTTTCGAAAGCACAGAGCCGCCGCCGCTCAATTCGTAGTTCTCGATGGGCTCCATCAGAGGATAATTGTCCTGCTCATGTCCCGGACCCGGGATGTAGTAGGGCGTGTCGCCTATGCCGTCGCCGTCGCCGTCGCTTCCCGAATAGTCGGACCAGTAGTTTCCCAGATAGTTGGTGAAGGTGGTGCCTTTGAACCGGTAGGTCATCATCTCTGACGAGTTCCATGTATTTTGGGAATCTGACCAGGCGTGAGGGCTCGAACCATTGATGAAATTGTTGAGATAGATTATGCTGCCGTCGGACGATTCCAGCCGGATGGTTCCGTTACGATTATATTTGGCGGCATTTCCGGTGACGACACTTCCCCTGGACGATATGAAGAGGAACCCTACTCCTTTATTATATTCTGCAGTATTGTCCTTGATGACGTTGTAGTTTGAGACGACTTTGATCCCTGCCTCGTTTTCTTCCGAATTTATCGCCCTCAATCCCTCTATGATGCACCCGTCTCCGCTGACGTTGATGGGGCTTGCCGTATATCCTCCGGTGAAGGTGGGCGGTCCATAGGTGGCGTTCATGACGACGCCCCGCAAGTAAAGAGACTTGTTTACGTTTATCGCTGATTGGTTAGGATCTTGAGGGTATGGAGAATCTGGATCAACGCCCCGCACCTCCAGGGTATCGCCGTTCGTGGCGTTCTCGATCACATTTCTGATGCTGTACGCCTCAGTCCCCCTCGTCGGCCCGCCCGAAGATAGGGGTATGGTGACGAAGGTGTTCCCCTCTGCCCCCGATAGCGCCGAAGGCGGCGGGACGACGTAGATAACCTCCCTGGAGAACTCCGCCTCCATCGTGAGGATCACCCTCTCGATCAAAGCCTCCAGGGCTTCGGCGTCCTCGTCGGTGAGGCTGTACTCCGTCGAGAGGATGCCCGCGACCTTGACGTGGTTTGTGATGTTGCCGAGGGTGGTGCCGCTTATCCTGGCCAAAAGCTCCACGCTCTTCGACTCGCCGACGGAGAGCCGGCCCAGGTACCAGGTGACGTTACCCCCAGCGACGGTCCCGCTCAGGTTATCTCCCAGGTATTCCAGGCCGTCGGGGAGGATGTCTTGGACTGCGACGTGGTCGAACTCCATCTCCCCGACGTTCGTGACCTCGATGGCGAACTTGACGACGGCCCCCGGCTCGCCGGAGGTGACGTTCGCGACCTTGTCCACCATGATCTCCGGCCGAAGCCTGGTCATGATCAGGGGCGCCTCGTCCCTCTCGGCCCCGAAGAGGTGGGGAACGTCTCCGATCCCGTCGCCGTCGGTGTCGGGGCCTGCATAGTCGGACCAGTGGTTTCCGAGGCGAGATGTTAAGATCCTTCCCCTGTAACCGTAGGTTATGGGGTCAGAGGAGTTCCAACGGTTGGTGGAGTTTGAAGATGCCACGTCTTCTCCATTGTCATCGAAGACGTTGAGGAAGAGGGCGCTATTTGAAGAGTTGAAGAGGCCTATGCCAACGAGGTTGCCTCTAATTTCGTTGTGAGTGACGGCGTTGTAGCCCGAGGTCTCAAAGAGGATGCCGCATCCGCCGTTTCCTTCTGCGACGTTGTTCCGGATGACGTTTCGGTCTGAGGTCACCCGGATCCCGGCGTCTTCATCTGTATCGCTCCCGGAGTTTGTCGCCACAAACCCCTCCAGGACGGTCCCGGGGGCGCTCAGGATGATGGCGCTTCCCCTCCCCCCAGCGTCCACCACCGGCCTTCCCGCGCCGGTATCGACTCCGAATAGGAGGACCTGTTTGTTAGCATCCACGTTCTCACGATAAGTCCCGCTGGAGACCTCGATTATGTCGCCGGGGTCGGCGGCGGCGATGGCGGCCTGGATGCCCTCGGACGGGCCCACGACGATCGTTTTTCCCTGGACGACGCTGACGCCTCCCGAGTTAACGATCATGATCACAAGCCAAACCAAGACAAACTTCATCCTAAGATGGCAACTGCGCACTTTCTTCCTCCTGAGCCTCTTAGTGTGTTATTTACATTTGTGATATTAGATAAACTTTTTTTAAGGTTATTAATCATTTACATGAATATAAGAATATTAATTAAATATATTAGTGCTGAATATGTAGTATTTATGGATTTATATTAAACTATACTCTTCGTATACCAGCAGAATAGAAGTAAAAAAATCTTCCAAATAACTTACTTTTAAGTTATTGAATATTTAATTTAACATCAGAGCCGATAATAGGCTATTGAGTTTAAGTCAAACAGCGCACCCCGCTGCAAGCAGCGGGGCATGTTCGCGCCGGTCA
>CAZHAO010000127.1:0-6142 GCA_964530375.1 uncultured Methanotrichaceae archaeon | reverse complement strand
AGTAGTCGACGCTCCCGAGATGGGGGAGGCCGATGTAGATCACCATCAATAGCCCCACCGTCTCGATGAGGGTGAAGACGATGGCAAACCATGCAGAGATCTTGATCCCCCAGAGGAGGATGATGGAGAGGACGAGGATCAGCAGAATGGCCGACGGAAGGACGGGAAGGCCGGTCAGGGCGAGGAAGTAGCCGCCGAAGCCGAGGGCGACGGTGGAGGCGCCGATGACCCCGCTGAAGATGATGAGCCACCCCACCACGAAGGCTAGCCTCCGCCCGAAGGCCTGGCGTGTGTACTCGTACTCGGCGCTGGCCAGGGGGAAGATCGACGAGAGCTCGGCGTAGCTGAGGCCGGTGAAGACGGCGATGAGGGCGGCGATGGCAAAGGAGAGCCAGACGGAGTTTCCGGCAAGCCCCGCCGCCTTCCCGATGAGGGCGTAGATCCCGGCCCCCAGGATGATCCCGACTCCGGATAAGGTAACCTCGAAGAGCCCCAGCTCCCGCTTAAGCTCAGCTTCTTTTGGTTCGTTCATCTTCCTTCCTGCCCCCATAGAAAATCAAGGGCAGTCAGTCTTGGCCCTTATATATGGACGTTGCTCAACTCGATACGGCCTCCAGGAGTCGAAGATTGTTTATCTGTAAAAGGCGAAACTGGTCTCGACGATGACGAAAGATGGACCTTCGCCCCCCGAGAACTTCCGAGAGACCGTCCAGTTCTACCTCATCGACTACAGAACGCCCCCCCGGCAAATCCATAGACATCGCGATGATCTTCCTGAACCTCCTCGTCTGCGCCATCTTCGTCGCTGACACCTACGACATATCCGAAGCGACGAGGACCTTCCTGTGGAGGCTCGAGCTCTTCGCCGTCGGCTTCTTCATCATCGAGTACGTCGCCCGCCTCTACGGAGCGCCGAGGAGGAGAAGGCAGCTGACCAACGTCTACAGCCTGATAGACCTGGTGGCGATCATCCCCACATTATTTCAAGCAATCCTCCCGATATTCGGCCTCGCCCTCGACATCGCCTTCGTCAAGACGATCCGGGTCTTCAAGGTCTTCAGGATCTTTCAGTTCCTCCGGTTCCTCACAGACCCCCACTTCTTCTTCGGGTCCGTCTCCCTGGAGGTTCTGACGGTGGCGAGGCTGGTGACGACGATCTTGATCATCTTCTTCGTCGGCTCGGGGGTCTTCTTCATCGTCGAAAGCCCCGTGAACGATCAGGTCAGAAACTTCGGTGACGCCTTCTACTTCACCGTGGTGGCCCTCACCACCGTCGGCTTCGGAGACATCACCCCAGTCACCGATGCGGGAAGGTGGGTCACAGTCCTGATGATCCTATCCGGCATAATCCTCATCCCCTGGGAGGCAAGCCAGATCGTCAAAGAGTGGATTTTGATATCAAAGAAGACGAACGTCCTCTGCCCCCAGTGCGGCCTCGGCGAGCACGACGTCGACGCCGACTACTGCTAACGGTGTGGCCATTACCTCTACCACGAGGAGATTCCGGAGAAAAAGGGGGAGGGGGAATTGTCCCCTTAAATGGTCTGCCGAAGAGATCTGATCGCGAAGCCGACCTCATCGGCGTCTTCTCCAGAGCTGTCACTTCGCGAATCTTCTTCGCATCTCCAGACGAAGAAGACCTCGAAGGACGGGTGGCGGATCGTCCAATTTAAGGGACGATCCGAGATTTTATCCCATCGGATCGGACCATCAACCCATCAAATCCTCTTTTGTCGAATCACAGGCGTGGGGAACCGGATTTTCGGGACAATTTTCCCATTATCCCGACGAAAAGAATAATTCGGATTTTGATAAGATAACCAATGATATTAGGGCTTTTCCGGGGTATCAAACCCTCGGATCAATAGGTTTATTTACCAGGTATAGATAGTGGCAGTTTGGTAGACACATGACCGCGAATAACTTCGCAAACCACCTTGATGGTTATATTTCAAGGATTTTATCTGGATTCAAGCCATCAAAGCGAGAAATGTGCAGCTTCGGCCGGAGAAAAGATGCAATAAGACCATATGAGATGATGGATCTACTAATCGCACCTCTCTTGAGGAGAGGTGAGGCCAATGTTTGATTCAGCCTGCACTTCCAGCGGAAAAACCGATTTTGTAGCCGAATCCACCGAAGATAAGCCGCCACAACGGGCCGAGACCGTCCACGACCTCCTGGCTCGCCTCGGCGGCGACATGGATGAGATCGAGCGGGTAAAAAGGGTCTACCCCATGAAGATCAGCAGCCACTTCTGTAGCCTCATCCAGGAAAAGGACGACCCCATCTGGAGGCAGGCCGTTCCCGCCGCCGAGGAGCTCTCCGACTTTCGAAACGTCGCCGACCCCCTCTCCGAGGCGAGGGATACGAAGGTCCCCGGCCTCATCCACAGGTACCCCGACCGGGTCCTTTTGATGGTCAGCTCCAAGTGCGCCATGTACTGCAGGTTCTGCACCCGAAAGCGGTCCGTCGGCAGGGTCGAGCAGATCCCGATGCAGAAGATCTTCAAGGGGATCGACTACATCCGAGGCCACCCCGAGGTGAGAGACGTCCTCCTCAGCGGCGGCGATCCTCTCCTACGGAGCAACAGGGAGCTGGACATAATCCTCCGGGAGCTGAGGTCGATACCCTCCGTCGAGATCATCAGGATAGGGACGAGGGTCCCCTCGGTGATGCCCGAGAGGGTAACCCCGAGGCTGGTCAACGTCCTCAAGAAGTACCACCCCCTCTACATGAACCTCCACTTCGAGCACCCGAGGGAGATCAACCCCGAGAGCGAGCGGGCCCTCAAGCTCCTGGCCGACGCCGGGATACCCCTGGGCAGCCAGACGGTCCTCCTCCGGGGCGTCAACGACGACCCCGAGGTGATGAAGGAGCTGATGCAGAAGCTGGTCAAAAACAGGGTCAGGCCCTACTACATCTACCTCTGCGATCTGGTGAAGGGGGTCGAGCACTTCAGAACCCCCCTCCAGGCGGGCTTCGACGTCATCCACCACCTCCAGGGCCACACCTCGGGGCTCTGCGTCCCCCACCTGATCATAGACTCGCCGGGCGGTGGCAAGATCCCGATACTGCCGCCGGACTACCTCCTCGCCTCGGACGAGGAGAAGGCGGTCATATCCAACTACAAGGGCGAGGTCTACGAGTATCCAAACCCGAGGATCTAGAGATGAAGGTCGCCCTCACCTGCAACACCCTCCCCCCCGACTACTCCCGGGAGTCGGGGGATGACACCTTCGCCGAGTTCGACGCCCCGTCGACGGTTGAGGCGATAAAAAAGGCCCTTCTGAACTTCTGTGACTCCGTCGAGGTCGTCGAGGCCGACGAGGACGCCTACAATAAGCTGCGCCGCGGAAACTTCGACTTCGCCTTCAACATCGCCGAGGGCGTCCGGGGCGAGGCGAGAGAGGCCCAGATCCCGGCGATGCTGGAGATGCTGGGGATCCCCTACTCCGGCTCCGGGGTCACGACCCTCGCCATCACCCTGGACAAAAGGAGGACGAAGGAGGTCCTGGCGGCCAACGGGATAAGGACCCCTAAGTTCCAGCTTCTCAGCCGGGCCGAGGACCTCAGGTCGGACCTGGAGTTCCCTCTCTTCCTGAAGCCGAACGGCGAGGGTTCCAGCCGGGGGATCACCGCCAAGTCCCTGGTGAGCTCGGAGGAGGAGCTGGAAGAGGTCGCCTCGGAGATGTTGGCGACTTACCGCCAGCCGGTCCTGGTCGAGGAGTACCTGCCGGGCAGAGAGTTCACGGTGGGGCTTCTTGGAAACTCGCCTCCTGAGGTCCTTCCCATCGTCGAGGTGAGCTTTGAAGGCCTCCCCGCCGGAGCGCCTAAGTTCGACTGCTACGAGGTTAAGTGGATCTACGACTCCCTGGACGCCGGGTTCGACACCACCACCTGCCCGGCCGATCTGGACGACGACCTTCGATCAAAGATCGCAGAGACGGCGACGAGAACCTTCGAGGCCCTGGAGGTGAGGGACCTGTGCAGGCTCGACCTCCGCCTCGACGGCGACGGCGAACCCTCCGTCTTCGACGTCAACGCCCTCCCCGGCCTCATCCCCGACCCCGCGGAGAACTCCCGGTTCCCCAAGGCAGCCCGCGCCGCAGGATGCTCGTACGAAGAGCTTATAGGCAGAGTCTTCAATGCAGCCCTCAGACGCGAGGGAATTTTGAGATGAAGGCGGCGATCCTTTACAACATCCCGGGCGAGGGGTCCAGAAGCGAGATCGAGATGGAGGCGGAGACCGAGGTCCTGGAGACGGTCGGGGGGGTAAGACGGAGCCTGGAGACGAGAGGTGCCGAGGCGGTACCCCTAAGTTGCAGCCTGGAGGCGCTCTTCAGCCTCAAAAACTTCGACCTGGTCATCAATCTGGCCGAGGGCTTCGGCGACGACCTCCGGGCCGAGCCGAACGTGGCGGGGTTCATCGAGCTTCTCGGCATCCCTTACACCGGCTCCTCGCCCCGAGCCCTCGAGGTCGCACGGGACAAGGGGCTCTCGAAGCTCGTCCTCGAACGAGAGGGGATACCAACGCCCCGGTTCCAGCTCTTTCGGATCGGCGATGAGAAGTTCAGCCTCGACTTTCCCGTGATCATCAAGCCCGTCCTGGAGGATGCGTCCATCGGCATCACCTTCGACTCGATAGCGAGGGACGATAATGATCTGAGGGCCAAGGTCGCCCGAATTCTTGAAACTTACCGCCAGCCGGCTCTGGTCGAGGAGTACATCGAGGGGAGAGAGGTGAACGCCGCCCTGATCATCGGACCAGACGGGGTCGATGTCCTCCCCATCTCCGAGATCGTCTTCGACCTGCCCGAGGGCACTCCGAGGATCCTCGGCTTTGAGGCGAAGTGGATCGAGGATAGCCCCTTCTTCTTGAACACCGTCCCCCTCTGCCCCGCCCCCCTGGAGGCCGAGTTGAGGGAAAGGATCGAGGATCTCGCCCGGCGGGCCTGCTCCGCCCTGGGGGTCGAGAGCTACGCTCGGGTCGACTTTCGGATCAGGGACGAGGACGGCGAGCCCTTCGTCATCGAGGTGAACCCCAACCCCTGCATCAACCCCTCCGGTAGCGGCTTCGCCCGGGCTGCGGCCGCCGCCGGGATGGACTACCCAACGCTCGTCGAGAGGATAGCGAGGTCCGCCCTGGACCGGTTCGGGAAGGGCCATCTCTGGACAGATATGGGGGACAGGGACGGCCGGAATGAGGTCTTATCGGCGGGCGAGCTCGAATTTCGGCGGGTGAGGGCAAAGGACGCTCCCCTCCTCTTTCGGTGGTTTGAGGACCAGGAGCTGACAAAGTACATGGAGCCCTCCTCGTCCCTGACCGAAGATCAGCTGACGGTCAGCATCCTCTGCTCGAAGGACGAGGACTTCGTGATTTACTGGGCTGAAAAGCCCATCGGGTTTGCCTCCCTCTACGAGAGGACCCCCTGCACCGGCGAGATATCGTATCTCATCGGCGACCCCGAGAGCAGGGGGAGGGGCCTAGCGAGAAAGATCGTGGAGGCGCTCCTGGACCACGGCCTTTTGCGCCTGGGGCTCGAGTCGATCTTCGCCTCGGCCACCGTCGAGAACCAGTCGTCGATAAGGGCGCTGGAGGGGGCGGGCTTTCGGAGGATAGGGACCCGCCGGGCCTGCTCCCGGCTGGGAGAGCGCTGCCTCGACGACGTCCTCTTCGACATAACAAGAGAGGAGCATCTTGCTCGGAGATCGGGATCTGAACGGTAAGAAATAGGATTTCAGATCGGTCAACTCCTTCTAGAGAAGGCTCTACCCGAATCAAGAAATGAACATGTTAGCGATGAATAATGGTCCAAAGCAGAATATTAAGATCAAAAATATTGGCGCGGAACTTTGTAGGATCGAGATAGCCGGTTAATATAAATACTCATAAATATTTTCGCAATCTAATTGTAGAGTCTTCAGCACCATCGTCGCCACTACCTCCACCTTCGAGCTTGCAAAGCCCTATCGCTACCAGGACTGCTCTCAACCTCGCTCGAAATATTCCCGAGGGGGAAACAGCGGATGAAATCAGAAGATAGGTGGATCAAAACTAAACATTATTTTTAGGAGGGTCTTAGGTCCATATCTTCCAATTCCTCATCTTTGCACATCTGGCATGGAGAAAGATCCAGGA
>CAZHAO010000126.1:0-6153 GCA_964530375.1 uncultured Methanotrichaceae archaeon | reverse complement strand
GTCCGGGATCTGGTGCCCGGGGACGTCGTCTACATGGAGGCCGGAGACAAGGTCCCCGCCGACGGCAGGGTGATCGAGGAGACGTCGCTCCAGGTGGTGGAGTCCTCTCTGACGGGCGAGTCGGTCCCCGAGATCAAGGGGACCGAGGCCGTCGCCGAGGAGACCCCCCTGGCCGACAGGACCAGCATGGTCTACATGGGGACGAACGTCGTCTACGGCAACTGCAAGGCTGCGGTGACGGGGACGGGGACGGATACCGAATTGGGGAGGATATCGGGGCTCGTCCAGAAAAGGCCCGAGGACCCGCCGATCAAGATCAAGTTCCAGCAGCTGGCAAAGCAGCTGGCCATGGTGGTCCTGGCCGCCTGCGCCATCATCTTCGCCGTGGAGGTATACAGAGGCGCCCCGGTCCTGGAGACCCTGATCATCGCTGCAGCTTTGGCCGTCGCCGGAATCCCCGAGTCTCTCCCCTTCGTCACCACTATCACCCTCGCCTACGGAACCCAGATCATGGCCAAAAAGAACGCCATCATCCGCCGCCTCCCCGCCGTGGAGACTTTGGGGTCGACGACGGTGATCTGCACCGACAAGACCGGCACGTTGACACGAGGCGAGATGATGGTGAGGAGGATCTGGACGACCCGTTACGTGGAGGTGACGGGCTCCGGCTACAACCCCTCAGGCTCCTTCATCGTTGATGGACGAGAGGTGGACGCCAGGGAGGACGAACACCTCTCCGCCATCCTCGTCGCCGGAGCCCTCTGCAATAATTCGAAGCTCGAGGAGGGGCCGGAGGGGCACCGGGTGATCGGCGATCCCACCGAGGGGGCCCTCATCGTCGCCGCCTCGAAGGGAGGGCGTCTCGGACTGGTCATGGACGAGGTCGAGGGCTGGTACGTATCCGAGGTGGTGGAGTTTCCCTTCGACTCGGAGATGAGGAGGATGGCCACAGTCCATCGATCCCCCGAGGGTCTGACCGTCTCGATGAAAGGCGCCCCCGAGACCGTCCTCAACTTCTGCACTCGGATCATGCGGGACGGAACGGAGGTGCCTATCACATCTGAGGATCGCCTGCGGGCCTTGAAGGCCGCCGACGATATGGCGGGGCAGGGCCTCCGGGTCCTGGCCCTGGCGTGGAAGGAGATGGCCGAGGGAGAAAGGCTCGAAAGGGACGCCGTGGAGTCTGAGCTGACATTCCTCGGCCTCGTCGGGATGATGGACCCGCCGAGGGAGGAGGCGAAGGAGGCGATCAACGTCTGCACGAGTGCCGGGATCAAGCCGGTGATGATCACCGGCGACCACAAGCTCACCGCCTTGGCGATCGGAAGGGAGCTCGGCATCTTGAACGATGGCGGCCGGGTCCTGGAGGGGACGGATCTGGAGAGGATGGAGGACGTCGAGCTTCTGGAGGTGATCGAGGAGGTCTCGATCTTCGCTCGGACCACCGCCGAGCACAAGGTGAGGATTGTGGAGGCCTTCCGGGGAAAAGGGCACATAGTCGCCATGACCGGCGACGGGGTCAACGACGCCCCGGCCCTCAGGACCGCCGACATCGGGGTCGCCATGGGAAAGACCGGGACGGAGGTCTCGAAGGAGGCCTCGGATATGGTCATCGCCGACGACAACTTCGCCACCATCGTCGCCGCCGTCGAGGAGGGCAGGCGCATCTACGCCAACATCAGGAAGGCCTCATCTTACCTCTTATCCTGCAACTTCGCCGAGGTGATGACCATATTCGTCGGCGTCATGCTGGGGCTTCCGGTGCCCCTCCTCGCCCTCCAGATCCTCTGGATAAACATCGTCACCGACGAGTTTCCTGCCGTCGGCCTCAGCGTCGAGCCCGGCCACTCCGACCTGATGACCAGAGGCCCCCGGGACCCTGCCGAGCCGATCCTGACGAGAGGCCTCTTCCTCTACACCCTGGGGATATCGGCGACGATCTTCATCGGGACCCTCGCCCTCTACGCCATCTCCCTGAGGGGCGGCGTGCCACTCGATGAGGCCAGGACGACGGTCTTTGCGGCCCTGGTGATCTTCGAGCTCTACAACGCCTACAACAATCGATCTCTTCGGGACTCCTTCTTCGGCATGGACCCGAGGACGAACAAAACGCTGGTCCTGGGCCTGGCTGCATCCCTGGCCGCCCTCCTGGTGACGATATACGTCCCCTTCATGCAGGGGATCTTCGATACCGCCCCTCTCGGCGCTGAGAGCTGGGGTACAATCATCTTCGCGGCCTCGGCGGTGGTGGTGGTGGCGGAGATCTTCAAGAAGATGGAGCTTCCCGAGAGGAGGGGAGAGGCCCCATGAGGCGGAGGCGCTCAGAGAGAGGAGGATGGAGAGGCCGGGATGAAGAGGTAGAACCGAGCCTCGCCGAAGTTGACCAGGGCTCGTGAAAAGCCCGGAATTTCGGCGATCTCGTCTGCTAGAGGCCTCACGATCACTTCGGCCCCCACCTCTCTTGCCAGCCGGCCCATGGCGATCTGCATCTCCAGGGGCGGCCTTATCGAATACAGGAGGGAGGCGCCCCGATAGAGGTCCGGGTTGGGGGAGAATATGTCGTCTGGGACGACGTCGAGGCCTCCGACGGTCCGGGCCTCTCGATCGGTGGCGACGACCTCCATGGCAGGGGCGAGGAGGAGGGCGACCTCGGGGGCCCTCCCGACCCCCACCTCGACGACCTTTCCCGAGTACCGGGCGAGGATGAAGCGGGCGAGGTCCTCCCCGCCCCTGATCGGTTTGACTGACATTTGATCCGAAAGACGAATGCGAATGATGGAGACTGCGACCGCGGCCCTACAGCCCCAGCTTCTCCAGGGCGAGCATCGCCGCCTTCTCGCCGGAGAGGAGCATCCCGCCGAAGATGGGGCCCATCCTCGGGCCGCCAGCGACGGCCGTCGCCGCCATCCCCGCGGCGATGAGGCCCGGGTATACCTCCTGGGTCACCTCGACGACGGTCTTCTCGCCGACGTCGGCCCACATCGGCTTCTCTCCGGGGACCCCCAGGGACCCGACCCTGGCCCCGGGTATCTTCCTCTGGACGACCTTGCAGATGTTGGCGTCGTGACCTGTCCCGTCGATGACCACCTTCGCCCGTATCGATAGGGGGTCGACGTGGAGCCTCGTCCTCTCCACCGCCTCCCAGTTGATGACGAGGCCTGCGATCTTCTCGTCCTCCCGGATCATGACGTCCTCCACGGTGACGAGGTTGATGATCTCGGCCCCGGCGTCGATGACCCCCGCCGTCAGCTTCGCCACCGTCTCGATGGAGCTGGCGATGTAGTACCCTTCTGCGTACTCCCGGTACCAGACCCCGAACTCGTCCAGGATCCTGCACCCCTCCTTCTGGACGACGATCCGGGGAAACATCATCCCGCCGCCCCAGATCCCGCCGCCGACGGAGAGGTTCCTCTCAAAGATCACCGTCTTGGCGTCGGCCTCGGCGAGCTTCTTTGCCGCCACCAGGTTTGCGGGGCCCGCCCCCACCAGAGCCACGTCCACGTCGGTGTAGTTCAGGAAGGACTCCATGTAGGACTCGACTATCGCCTTTGTGATCGTAACTTCATCAAGCGCCATGAAAAGGGCGTTGGCCCGATCTGTGATAAAGATATCCTTTCGGGATATTCTTATCTACCATTCCGAGCATCTTCTTTTCCAGCGGAGAGGGATGGGCTCTGAGTTTTCGAGGGGGCTTGAGCCTCGTCCCGTCGAGGGTGGATGCAATGGATGTCGAGCCGAAGATCGCTTTTCGGTCTTGTGAGATGAGCTACTCGTACGACGGCGAGGATTTCGCCAACCCCAGGATCCTGGTGGTGGGGTGCGGCGACGCCGGCTGCAAAATGGCAACGAGGCTTGCAAACCTCGGCATCACCGGCGCCGAGACCCTGGCCGTGAAGACCGACCAGCGCCGGATGGGGGAGATCAAAGCCGACAGAAAGATCTTCATCGGCAGGGGCTTCGGTGGCGAAGATGGCGCGGGGGGCGATCTTGAAATGGGGAGGATCGCCGCGGAGAGGTCGAGGCGCCCCCTGGAGGAGGCCCTGGGGAGACGAGACCTCGTCTTCGTCGCTGCTGGCCTCGGCGGCGGGACCGGGGAGGGCGCAGCTTCCGCCATTTGCGAGATGGCAAAAGATCTCGGCGCAACGACGGTGGCGATATTCACCATCCCCTTGGGAGCGGATCTCTTGCGGAGAGAGGGGGGCCCAATGACCCCCAAGATCGAAGATCTGGTTAAGGCCGCAAACGCCGTCATCCTTCTGGACAACAACAGAATTCGAGAGATGGCGCCGAACCTCTCGGCGGAGCAGGCCCTCTCGGTGATGGACCAGGTGGTGGCCGAGATCGTCAAGGGGATCGTCGAGACGATAACCCAGACCTCTCTCATCAACCTCGACTACGCCGACGTCATGGCTATCATCTCCAGCGGCGGCCTCTCCGCAGTCCTGGTGAGCGAGTCCGATTTGGAGGACGAGGCCGAGGAGGTCGTCTGCTCGGCTTTGAGGTCCTCCATGCTGAACGTCGATATAAAACGAGCCACCGGCTGCCTCCTCACCATAACGGGAGGCTCCGACCTCACCATCAAGAAGGCGGCGACGATCGCCGCGGCCCTGACAGAAGAGCTGGACCCGGAGGCTAACGTCATCTGGGGAGCTAGGGCGAAGGAGGGGCGCGAAGGAAAGATCGGCCTTTTGGCGATAATGACAGGGATGGGAATTCCATCCAGGCTGACCGAAGAAGCTGGCCCCGAAAAGAGTTGATTGAAAAGGCCCATAAAACGGCTTATCCCCAGAACCCCATCAGCTCTTTAGGACTAAAGTTTCAGTTTGGCATCTCGGGCCTGATCCTGAGGAACTTCTCCTCCTCCCCCAGGGTCATGGTGGCGTCGATCCCCACCTTGGTGGTGATACCGTCGACGGACCGGGGGTCGAGGGTGCTCCCCCGAACGTTGGGGTACATGATTATGCCCTCGTCCCCCCTGACCCTGGTGGCGACGGCGTACTCCAGGTCTTCGGGACTGTAGATGTCGACGTCTTCGTCGACGACTATGACGTGCTTGAGGCTTTTGTGGGCTTCGAAGGCCGCGTCGATCACTTTTCTCGGCTCGGAACGGTCCCTCTTTTTGATCGAAATGGCGGCGTGGAGGTAAGAGCATCCGCCCTCCGTCAATAGGACGTTCTTCACCTCGGCAACCTGAGATGCCGCCCGAAATATCAGGGGCTCGTAGGGGAGGCCCATCAGCATCTTGTGCTCGCCCCCCGAGGGGAGGAGGCCGTGGTAGATCGGAACCTCCCTCGTCATCATCTTCGCGAGATGGATCACAGGCTCCATCCTCGGAAAATCTCGAGTTCCAGTTATGTCCACAAAGGGCCCCTCGGAGGCCCTCTCGTCATCTATGTACCCCTCGAAGACGATCTCGGCGTGGGGGACCGAGACGCCGTTCTCCAGGGCCACCAGCTCCACCGGGTTTCCTGCTAAGGCGCTGGCGTACTGAAACTCCATCCCCAGGGGTACCCGGGTGCTGGCGGCGATAAGGACGACGGGATCGACGCCGATGACGATCGCCACGGGGAGCTTCTCGCCCGCGCTCAAAGCCTCCTTTAGAAGCATGAAAGTGTGCCTTCCGGGAACGAGCCTCGCCGTCAGTTTATCCTTTCCCAGTACCATCATCCTATGGACCGAGGCGTTCGTCTTATCGTCGAAGACGGATACGACGACCCCTGAGGTGATGTAAGGGCCGCCGTCCCCCCGAAAATGGGTGAGGATGGGGAGGCTTGAGAGGTCGGGCTCGCTCTCGACCTCCATGAAGGGGGAGGAGTCCACCTCCCGGATCCAGCCGCTCTCCACATCGATTCCGGCAAGATCTTTCACCATCTCCTCTCTGGTGGTCGAGAGCGCCCGAGCCAGCAGCTCCCGGGTCCCCAGAATGTTCATGCAGCACTTCTTGCCGTCTACGTTATTGAAGAGGATGGGGCCGACGCCGACGGAGAGGGCCGCAGCCTCGAGCACTGGCGAGATGGGACGGTCCTCCTCCTCCAGGAGGCCTGCCTCCTGAAGCTCGTGGAGGAAACCTCTGAAGCTCATGGGAGAGGAGAGGCCTCCTCCTGATAAAGACCTTTCCTTCTCAGACGATGAGGACCGCGATCACTCCCGTCA
>CAZHAO010000125.1:0-6163 GCA_964530375.1 uncultured Methanotrichaceae archaeon | reverse complement strand
GGCAGGCCCCTCGGTAGAGCCTCCAGGGCGAAATCGGCGGCGGTGAGAGAGGGAGCGCCCCCCCCCCGCCGGCGCCGCCGGGAGGTCGGTCGGGAGGATGCGTCGGGGACCGGCATCAGAGGCCGACAGCCCTCAACCTCGCGGACCGAAGCCCCCCGGAGGACCTCTCGACCCCGACGGCCAGGTCGTCGGCGCCCTCGCCCCGTTAACGTTTTGGGATGCCGACCGTTCTGAGAATCGAGAACCAATCCTTGGCGATCAGGGCCCGTCACCAATCCCAGGCTTTCGGGGGATTGGCCAGGTGGGCTGCGACCATCTCGCAGAACTCCTCGCCGGTCATGAAGGCGGGAGCCGGAAAGGTCGGCGGCTCGGCATATCGAGCGAAGACGCCTTCCATCGACCCCGAGACTCCGGCGTAGCTCATCGACGGCCCGCCGCCGACCCCCTGGAACATCCCGGCTCCTGCGGCCACCGTCGCCAATACGAAGAGCGCCGCCAGGAGCGCCATAATTCCTGAAGTTTTCATCCAAATTCACCTCCTCAAACCTCGATATCTGCAATCTGCAATATATAATGGAAGACTTCCGTATTAATCTTTGGCATCAGAGGTCCCGAACTCGTCTCCACCTCGTTTGCCTTCTACCTTCCCCAATTTCGGGACTCCATCGCCCCTCCCCGTCGCCCATTTCCGACTCACCATCCCATCATCACAAGCCCCGGGACCTCGGAAAAGTGGCCGTCCCTCGTCACCATCTCTTGGTCGCGGGAGAGGGCGATGGCTGCGATCACCCCGTCGAAGTCGCCGATCCTCTTCCCCTCGCCGCGGGCGATCTCGGCAAGGGTCTCGGAGAGGCCTCTCCTCTTCGGGTAGTACTTGAGGATCACCTCGGAGAAGCTCATCCTCTCCGTTTCCTTGAGGCTTCTCAGCCGATCGTATGCATCCTCGGTTATGCTGATCGTCTTGGTGAACACGCACCTATACGTACGTGTATTTCAAAGTCTCCATCTTTGCATTTCACCTCCACAACCTCCGCGCCCAGGGGAGAACGGGAAGGGGAGGCGAGGATGATTCCTCTGCGCGGGCTTCTGTGGAGTCGGTTGTCGCCCGGCCTATCCTCTTTTCATCCCCGACTCGACGGTCGCAGGGCTCTCCGGCGGCCGAAAAATGGGAGGGTACTTGCGAGGAGAAAAAATGAGGAAGAATAGAGCGGCTTCGAATCTTCATAAAAAATGGCAGATGATAATGGATCTCTGTCTTCTTTTTTTGTCTAGATCGATTTAAATTTCATAGAGAATCCTTTACTCGAAATAAAGCTTGCGCCAAGGTTTGACTCAAAACAGATATAGTTTCTTAAATACATAATGATTAACTATTTAAGATAGCAGATCTATTATAAACAGGAGGTGATATGCTATGAGTACTAGAGTCAAGATCGCCTTGATCAATGTGCTGTTGTATTTGATCATGGCTTCGCCGGCTCTTGCTATAGTTGTTGTTAAGAGATAAATGAGGCGAAGCCGTATATTTTTATTCATGATCGATTAAAATCCCCAGGATCGATCGTCTCAGCTTTGAGATGCAATATTAATTCTTATGAGGTATTTTTATCGAATGCTGACACACATGCCCGTCAAGCTTGCTCGATCATCCTAAAATCTATAATACATATATGCTGCATCGGATATCGATAATATTATAAGTAACAGTTTAAATCACGCCTTCGCAAAAAAAAGCCTCGCCCCGCCTCCGCGGCCATCGGAAATTTGGAAAAATTACCATTAAAATGATAGCGGGGAGTAGATTTGAACTACTGATCTACGGGTTATGAGCCCGTCGGGATTTCCTGACTACCCCACCCCGCTGCGTCGGTTGGAGGACGAAAGATTCCAAACCCGCTCCCATCATATAAAGCTTGTGCATCGCCTTCAGGTTTCGTCAGGCGCCCTGCTGACGGGCCTTGCCCCCGATCCCTTTTACCCCTCCCGATCCCTTTTACCCCTCCAGATTTCGATAGATCCCTGACGTGAGGAAGGGGCAACTGGGAACTGGAGAAGGGGCCTTGCGGAGGCGACGGTCGAGGGATCGGCGCCTCCGGCCCTCTCGGATGAAAAGAGAAGGGACCTCGAATCAGGAACACGAGACTCGGCCTTGAGATCCTGGCAGCTTCACCTCAGGTTCTCCATCGCCTCCTCGACGGACCTGTCGTGGTGGACGATGGATGCGATCGCCCTCGTCATCTTCGTCGGGTTCTCGTGCTGGAAGACGTTTCTTCCTATGGCGACCCCCCGTCCCCCGGCATCGATGGCGCCCCGGATCATCTCGAGGAACTCCTCGTCCGTCTCGGTCTTGGGGCCGCCAGCTCTCACCACGGGGACGGGACAGCCAGCCACCACCTCCTTGAAGGTCTCGGGGTCGCCGGTGTAGTTCGTCTTGATGATGTCGGCCCCCAGCTCCGCTCCCGCCCTGGCCGCCAGGGCCACCACGTCGACGCCGTTGGGGTCGGTGATCTTGTCGCCCCGGGGGTACATCATGGCGATGAGGGGCATCCCCCAGAAGTCGCACCTCTCGGCGACGGACCCGAGCTTCTTGAGCTGATCGGCCTCCGTCTCAGACCCGATGTTTATGTGGACGGAGACGGCGTCGGCCCCCACCTTCAGGGCCTCCTCCACCTGACATACCTGGACCTTGTTGTTGGGGTCGGGGCCGAGGGCGGTGCTGGCGCTCATGTGGACGATCAGGCCGATGTCGCTTCCGTAGCCCCGATGGCCGTGCTTCACCATCCCCTTCTGCTGGAGGACGGCGTTGGCGCCCCCCTCGGCCACCCTGTCCACCATATCCGAGAGGTTCACCAGCCCCTTGACGGGACCGACGGATATCCCGTGGTCCATGGGGATGATGACGGTATTTCCGCTGTTCCGATCGATGATCCTCTCCATCCGCACCCTTTTGCCAATTTCGCTCAATCGTCAGTCTCCTGCGTGTTAACATGGCGCACGATAGCACATGTCATATATAAGGCTGACGCCTTGCTATTTATAACTTGAAGCTCGATCTTCTCCGGAGCTGATCTTATGGAGCAGGAGTTCGGCAGAATAAGAAAGAGCGAGACGACGGAGCTGGTCGTTCGAAGGACCGAGTTTCGAGGCTCAGCAGGGATCGACATCAGGGAGTACGTCACATCTGATAGGTACACCGGCTGGTCGAAGAACGGCATCCGGATACCCGTCGACCAGTGGCGATCCTTCAAGGCGATCCTGGACGAGATAGAGGTCTCCGAGGGAGGAGAAGGCGATTAACCGGGACGGCTTCGAGCGGGAGTACAGTGCCTGGCTCGTCTCGGTGGCGAAGGACGTGGCAGGCCGTCTGACAGAATCCGGCCCGGAAGAGCGCAAAAGGGTCCTCCAGGCCTACCAGGAGATGGAGGACCCAAAAAGGGTATTTCGCCCCCTTCTAGACCCGGATCGGATTTCGAAGATCGGAGGCGAGGAGGCGAAAGGGTACATCCTGGTGGAGACGGACGCCATCACCTTTTTTCCCTCCATCGATTCGTCGAACCCCGGTGCCCTCGACTTCGCCGTGGCGATGAACCGTCGCTACTACTATCGGGGCCGGTGGTTCTCCATCATCTCCATCAACTCTGAGTATCTTAGGCGGGTCTCCGACAGGATCCTCGCCTACGCCCTGGAGCACGAGTTTGAGATGGGAAGGCTCTACCAGCAGGCCTTCGTCGAGATGAGAAAGCTCTCCCCCGGCGAGAAGCTGGAGATCAGCAGGATAGCCCACCAGACCTCGGTGAAGAAATCCAGGATCTCCCTGGAGGATCTCATCGACGAGGAGAGGCTGATGGCATCCCTATCCGAATCCGAACCGGTCATCCCCAAGCCCTACGCCGAGACGGCCCTCCTCGCCCACCTGGAGGAGAACTTCTCCCGCCTCGAAGAGTTCGGCACAGAAAGTGAGGACGACGACGAGGACGCCTTCGGGGTCGAGCTCTACGACGAGTTTGAAGGATGGTCAAAGTTCTCCATCCAGTCCTTCCGCCTCTTCGTCCGGGAGGCGATCCAGGGCGTGAGCGATGCCCATCGAGGATACGTCTGATGACGACGGTTTCGTGCCCAAGACCATCTCCGAGTTGGGCTTCGAAAGCCTCGTCCTTGGGGCCCGAAGTGCCAAAATCGTCGCCGAAAAGGTATCTCGTTTTTAGTCCTGAGCATTTAAATAGTAGTCGTTCCCAGTTAGTGGCCATCAAGATCATTCGAGGAGACCCGATTTGTCCAGCGAATCCAATTTGCATAAAAAGCCGGTCGTGAACATAGGCATGGTGGGCCATGTCGACCACGGCAAAACGACCCTGGTGAGAGCCCTCTCGGGGGTCTGGACCGACCAGCACAGCGAGGAGATAAAGAGGGGGATCTCCATCAGGCTCGGCTACGCCGACGCCACCTTTCGAAAATGTCCAAACTGCCCCGAGCCGGAGGCCTACACCGTGGAGGAGACCTGCCCTGGATGCGGATCTCCCAGCGAGGTCCTCAGGACCGTATCCTTCGTCGACTCTCCTGGCCACGAGACCCTGATGGCGACGATGCTCTCGGGCGCCGCCATCATGGACGGCGCAGTCCTGATCATCGCCGCCAGCGAGCCATGCCCCCAGCCCCAGACCAAGGAACACCTCATGGCCCTGGACATCACCGGCATCGACAAGATCGTCATCGTCCAGAACAAGATCGACCTCGTCTCCCGGGAGAGGCTTATCGAGCACTACAACGAGATCAAAAAGTTCGTCAAGGGGACCGTCGCCGAGAACGCTCCCATCGTCCCCATATCTGCCCAGCAGAACGTCAACATCGACATGGTGATCCAGGCGGTAGAGGAGGTGATCCCCACGCCGGAGAGGGACCTGGAGAAGCCGCCCCTCCTCAAGATCGCTCGGTCCTTCGACGTCAATCGTCCGGGAACCCCACCGGAGAAGATCGTCGGCGGGGTCATCGGGGGCACCCTCGCCCAGGGGATTCTCAAGCCCGGAGACATCATAGAGATCAAGCCGGGCAGGTCGGTGGAGTCTGAGGGGAGGAAGCATTGGGCACCCATCAAGACGAAGGTGACGGCGCTGATGGCGGGCGGAGGCCCCCAGGAGGAGGTCACCCCCGGAGGCCTGGTCGGGGTCGGGACCCAGCTCGACCCATCCCTCACCAAGAGCGACATCCTGGTGGGCCAGGTGGCGGGAGAGCCGGAAACCCTCCCCCCCGTCTGGAACTCTTTCACCATGAAGATGAGGCTCCTGGAGAGGGTCGTCGGCGCCACCGACGAGGCCGACGTCGAGCCGATCCACACCAGCGAGCCCTTGATGCTGAACGTCGGCACCGCCACCACCGTCGGAGTCGTCTCCAGCGCGAGAGACGGCGGCATGGTGGAGGTTCAGCTGAGAAGGCCGGTCTGCGCCGCCGCGGGAGATCGGGTTGCCGTGAGCAGACGGATCGGCGCAAGGTGGCGTCTGATCGGCGTCGGCACCATCAACAAATAACCGTTCGGCTTCTCGAGTGCCGTTTCTCGAAGGGATGTCCAAGCTTTATGAAGGTGCTCCTCGACGCCAACGCCCTCATGGTCCCCGGCCAGTTCGGGGTGGACGTATTCGGGGAACTGGAACGGCTCGGCTATCGGCGGTATCTGGTGCCGCGTCCCGTCCTCCGGGAGCTCGGAGCTCTCGCAGATCTCGCCGACTCCCGGCGGGACCGGACCGCCGCCAGGATCGGCCTCGCGCTGGCCGAGGGTTGTGAGATCGTCGAGGCCTCCGGCGAGGCGGACGATTGTCTAGTCGACCTGGCCCTGGTGACGGGCTCGGCGGTCTTCACCAACGATAAGGAACTGAAGAAAAAGTTATCTACTAGAGGTGTTACCGTTATACACCTGCGTCAGAGACGACGGCTGGAGATCGCTAGCAGAAAGGAGTTCTGATGTATAAGAAGATGAAGCTGGAGGGGATAGTCAGGATACCTCCTGGCCAGATGGGGGAGCCCCTCGAAGACGCGGTGGAGATGGCGCTGCGCAACAAGTACGAGGCCAGGGTGGACAAGACCCTAGGCACCGTCGTGGCGGTGCTGGGGGTCGACGACATCGGCGAAGGAAGGATCCTGGCGGGAGACGGGGCGGTCTATTATGATGCTG
>CAZHAO010000124.1:0-6214 GCA_964530375.1 uncultured Methanotrichaceae archaeon | reverse complement strand
TCTACGGCGAGAGCCTGAAGATCAAACAAGAGCTGGGGGACAAGGCCGGCGTCGCCACTTCGATTGGTCAATTGGGACGGGTGGACGAGGTGGAGGAGGATTATTTTTCAGCTCTTGATAGGTATCTGCTTGCTCTTTCGATTCTGAAGGAGCTGAACGATCCTCGAAGCCGTATAGTTGAATCTTGGATTTCCGGGCTTAGGGAGAAGATGGGAGAGGTGGCTTTCAAAAAGGCTTTTGAAGATATCAGGAGGAGACATGGCGCTTGAGCTTGTGAAATGCGCCCACTGCGGCTTCAAGTTCCGGATAGATGTAGAAAAGGTGAGCGAGGACGGCGAGACGGTGGCGGTCCGGGGCTTCCTCGACCGGTGGAAGGCAAAGCCCAGCAGCCCCAAATCCATCGACCTGAAATGCCCCCACTGCGATAAATGGTTTGAATGGGAGCTGCGATCATGAAAGAGGAAGAGGAGCCCCCGGTCGTCTCGCCGGAGCCGAACCCCTTCTGGCGGGAGAACGCCGAGAAGCTGGTGGGCGAGTCGGTCTCCAACCTGGAGGAGGTGGCAAAGGAGCTGATCGCCGTAAATAGCCTTCTCTCGGGGATATATTTTCACGCCATCGCCTTCTCCGACCTGAAGCCTCAGATGAGCGAGGCGGTGGCCGCCCTTTACCTCGCGCCAATCGGCCTCTGGCTTCTCAGCCTGATCTTCGCGGTTCTGACCCTCTTTCCCAAGAGCTACGAGATCAACATCAACTCCAGCCGCGACTCAAAGGAGACGTACGAGCTGATCGTGTCCAAAAAGCACAATCGGCTGAAGGCTTCGGGCTTCTTCCTCATCCTCAGCTTCGTGGCGCTGATGGTCGCCCTGGCCCACTACCTGCTCGTGGTTCCGGCTCCGACGTGAGGAAAGCCGCTTAAGTGGAGAGCTCGGGTAGGGAGAAATAGCCAATGGGCCGCGCCGCCGGGTTGTGCGCCAGGGGGCGTTGGGGCCGATCATGGCAGCGCAGTGGACTTATATATAAAGATATTTAAAATATCCCAGACCTCGTCGGGCAGAAAGAGAGATAGGAAGAGGTTGGCAAAAAACCCGACGAAGATGGCTATGCTGAAGCTGAGCAGCGTTCCAAATAATATGTACTCTCCGGTTATTCTATTCGTATTATACCTGAATATAGATTTTGCAGCGATGAGAAGCCCGATGGCGGTGTATTGCTGAAATATTATAAATGTCAGAATTAAAAAACGTTCGAGATAGCCGATATATCTGCCCGCGCTTTCCAGGCTCCTGCCCCCGATGCCCCTGCTTTTATCGTCTTCCTGGATCTTATCTCGCCAGCCTCTGGTCATCTTCGATACGAAGATCCCCGCCGGCTGGAATATCACCGTATAGCTCAGCAGCACCACTGCGATGCAGATCAACGTCGGCTCCGAGAGGAGCCCCTGAAGAGAGGAGAGATCAGGATGAAATAATGCCACCCATACCAATATTATAATTATCATATGGGCTGCCTGGTCGCCGACAAACGACCTCACCGTATCTTCGCATCTCGACTTCGCGATATCGATCGCCAGATGCGACACGAAAAAGGTCGTAAAGACGAGACCGGCCGGAAAGAGACCGAGGAGCGCCCAGGCGACGGACCCTGCAAGAAGAGCGACGACGAAGACGTGAATATAGAGATACCTCGACCTCCATCCAGCCTCATTTTTGCTATCGACCCATCCGTTCGGCTGTAATACGAAATCCGTCAGTATATGTGAGAAGACCAGTAGAATCAGGAAGAGCAGGCTCGATAGGCCTGAGAGTTCTGGGATCGCCGTCATGCTACCTGAACCCCTGGATCTTCATCAGATTCATCCGACCCGCGCATCTCGGCCTTATTTCTGATGATATCCGAGTATCGCTGGATGATCAGTTCGACGATCTCGTAATCGGTCTGAGCCAGTCGATAATGAACGGCAGATCCGTCGATATTCAGCATCTCGCCTATCTCATTCAGAGTACGACCTTCAAGCCGATACATTACAGCCTCACATTTCTTCTTCGTCCACCTCTCTATCAGCCGATCGATCATCTTGCAGTATATGTCCAGCTCCTCGTTCGTCTCCTCCCAGGGCGTTTTGACGGCTAAATTTTGCCTCTCATTTTTTATGCGGTCTAGCTGCAGGCCTGAGTACTCAAACGCCTCGCCGTTCATCTCGCCGAGATCGCCAAGATCTTCTCCCTCATCTGGGAGATGGTCGATCTCCCCCACCCCGATCGAAACTCTGGCGTCGATCCGGGGAAATTTTTCTTCTACGTTAAAGCCGGAGATCAACCGTAGTCGCAAGAGGATCGCATCCTTGAGAGCAGATTCGGGTTCGCTGGTGATCCCTTGAAAGCTGTCGCCTCTGTAGATGAAAGGCGGACGATGGTACCCCCCCCATACGTATTCCAGAGATTTATTAAGATGTTCAATGTATGAAATCCCGCTGCTCTTGAGCTGTCGGGAGCCGATCAGATCGCCGGTTAATACTGCATATAATTTTTTATCCATATTATTGCCATTCTCAGATTTTTTATTCGTCTCTGTTCGGTTAAGCGTTATATAGCTTTTCGCCGTGGAGACCGAGTTGATGGGCACGCTGCCCTTTGATCAGCTCTTTCTCCTGGGTTTTCGAACTCATCCGGCGGTAAAGCTGCGGCACTTTGGAAGTTTGAGCATATCGGCTCAAAGAGTGATGATTTGAGTATATCTAATCAATTCTCAGAGATTTGAGTATATATGCTCAAATACCGTCTGCCCATTCCCCTCATCTATTCTCCGTCCTCAGTGCCGTTCTCGCCCTCCTCCGGCTGGGCCAGCGCGGTCGCTGCCAGCGACAGCATCAGAAGCGCCAGGACGATGAGCGGCTTTGGTCTCGTCGGGGACTCCTCCGGTCAAAAGTCTTCGCTCCTGTTGGCAAAAAAGTTTTGGGTGGAAGGGAAGATCCGACGGCTTGAGGGGGTCACCTTTTCGATCATATCTTTATAAACTGCTACGAATATCAGGCCCCTTGGTAAAGGAGCTTTGTCGATATGAAAACGCATATCATCTTCATCATGACCGTCTTGGCGATCTCGGCCGCCCTCTCGGCGATCGCCGCCGGCGCAGCCGCCGCAGATTTTGATCCGGCGGTCGGCGAGGTGAGAAACCTCGTCGTCCTCCTCACCGACTTCGGGACCACCGACTTCTACGTCGGGGCCTTCGAGGGGTCGATCTACTCCGCCAACCCCAACGTCCGGATATCGACGATCACCCACCAGGTGGCGGCCTTCAACGTTGCCGAGGGGTCGTACCTCCTCGCCGCGGCGGCTCGGGTGTACCCGCCGGGGACCGTCTTCGCCGCCGACGTCGACCCCGGCGCCGGAGAAGACGAGCGGTCGATCGTCCTTCTCACCGAGGACGGCAAGCTCTTCGTCGGCCCCGACAACGGTCTGTTCACAAACGTCATGGCCGACCTCGGGGTCGCCTCCGTCCGGGAGATCACAAACGAGAGCCTTACCGGCCGAAAGTCCGCCTCCGCCTCCTTCGAGGGGATCGGGATTTACGGCCCCATAGCGGGCCACCTCGCCGCCGGCGCTGACCCCGCCCTCGTGGGGCCCGTCATCACAGACCCGGTCAAAATCGATCTCGCTGAGGCGAAGATCGAGGACGGAGCCCTCGCCGGGACCATCTCCCACGTCGACCACTGGGGAAACCTCATCACCAACATCCCCCAGGAGCTGGTCGAGGGAGCAGACCTCTCGCCCGGCGACCGGATCGAGATCGCCTTCGGCGGTGACGAGGCCGAGAAGGTCGATGGCATCTTCGGGACGACCTACGGCGACGTCCCCGAGGGCGAATGGGTCGCCTTCGTCAGCTCTCTCGGGCGGCTTGAGATCGCCATCAACATGGGAAGTGCCTCCGACGCCCTCGGAATCGAAGCGGGGGCAGAGGTCAGGATCGGCGAGACTTCCTGAAACCTTCAGCTCTCCTTCAGCCCCTCAGCTGAAGGCGAGGGAGATCACTCCCAGAACCGAGGCGGTCACCACCACCCCCGCGATGCAGACGCCTGCGGCGATGGCGGGGAAGGCGTCCCTGAACTTTATTCCGAAGATGAAGGCGACGGCCGAGCCGGTCCAGGCCCCCGTCACCGGAAGCGGTACCGCGACAAATAAGGTGAGGGCGAGAAGGCCGTACTTCCGGTGACGCTCGACGTGCTTTCTGTAGGTCCGGGTGAAGAGCCAGTCGAAGAAGACTTTGCCGGGCCGGTACCGCATCAGCCACCGGGAGACCGGCTCCAGGTAGAGGAGGAGAAAGACCACCGGCACCAGGTTTCCCACCACCGAGATCGCATAGGCCTCCAGGGGCGAGAGGTCGTAGACCCCTATCGCGAGAGGTATCGCTCCCCGAAGCTCGAAGATCGGCGACATCGCCAGAATGAAGGTGGCAAGCCAGCCCGGGACGGTGTAGAAGAACTCTATCAGAGAGATCCCTCCGCTTCAACTCGGCCCCATGATCCCTGGGCCCGAGGCCGGAGATCAGGAGGGGCTTTTGATCGGCGGTGACGGCAGGAACTGCAGGAACTGCGGCCTCCGCGAGAGTTCAGTCCCCTATGGAGCCCTTTATGCTGATCGTCAGCACCGACTCATCTTTGGGGGAGGTGACCGAGACTGTCAGGTCCAGGGGGATCCGGCCGAGGGCCACCTTCAGAGGGGCGCCCTCCTTGCCTCCGACCTCGACGATGAGGCCCCCATCCTTTCCGGGCCCCTTCACCTCGGCGACGATCGGATACCTCCCAGCATCTTCGCTTCCCTGTACCTTGGCCTTAGCTTCCGCATTCACGTTCAGAGATACCATGAATTTCCACCTGGAACCATTTACGGTATCCTCTCATATAAATGAATGTGAAGGGACTTTTGACACCTCTCGTCCCCCAATACGCGACATGACATCAAATCACAGGCCTCCTTCGTCCCGTTCTGCCTGATGGCCGGCTGAAACCGCCGCCAGATCGTCCGGAGTTTTGCTCAGCATCTTGGCAAGAGGGGCTGGGACCCTCCTCAGGCTCCGGAGACGACCCGCAGGGAGTTCTCCGCCCCCGGCGTCGCCTTGATGAAGGCCCAGTCGGACATTCTGTCTGTGTCCAGGCCGTTGGGGTAGCGGCACCAGGAGAAGCCGCTATCCCCATCGTCGCTCAGGGGGGGAGTTTTGTCCACCACCGCCCAGGAGTCGGTCCTGAGATAGATCGTCCCGTTGTTTCCGTGAACCCAGCGGTCATCGCCCTCGACGACGTAGAACCCGCCCGCCTGAATGAACGCTTCTCTTGGTATCGGGATCACGCCCGTCCACTTCCCCGAGGTGGGCAGGTTTTCCTCGACGGATACGCTCCATCGGCCGATGTCCACAGAGTCCTCCCCGGAGTTGTAAAGCTCCACCCACTCGGTCGCGTCTCCCGAGGGGTTCAGCTCCACCTCGTTGACGACGACCGATCCCGGTCCCAGTCCCGATACCGCCGATATGCCACCGAGCAACGTCAAAGACGAGAGCATCAACTGCAAGATCAGTTTCATGATTAACCCCCACATGAACTTGAGATCCGATTCCCGGAACGCTCCCGTTCCGGCCCGCTGGCGAAAATTGATCTGCGAATAAATAACTGTATCGATGGAGTTAAGGATGGACCGAAGCACCACGACCCATCCTGAAATCGATGGCGAGGTTAATAATTATAGGCGTTCTTGGTGCCTCTCCCAAATATCCAGTCGGACGTCTGGTCGGTGTCGACGCCGTTCGGATGGCGAGAGTTGGTGAAGATGTTGTCGCTCTGATCGCTCAAAAGGGGAGTCTTGTCGACCTCGGCGCCGTCTCGCGTCTTCAATATCACCACGCCCTTCCCCGTATCGTGAAGCCAGTTGGTTTCTCCTTCAGCGACGTAAAACCCACCGGGCGGGATCACATTCCCGGGCAATATGCGCATCGATCCGGTCCAGGAGGAATCGGTGTCGACTATCTCGACCCTCCACCCGCTGATGTCAACCGCCTCAGGGCCGTTGTTGTAAAGCTCCACCCACTCGGCCTCGTCGCCGGGCGGGTTCAGCTCCACCTCGTTGATCACCACTCCGGCTTGGCCCGCCCCGGACATCGCCGAGACGACAAATACGAACGTCAACAGTCTCATCGAAGTTCGATACACTGCAGAATCCCCCACCAC
>CAZHAO010000123.1:0-6227 GCA_964530375.1 uncultured Methanotrichaceae archaeon | reverse complement strand
CCCAAAAGGCCCCCCCTCGCCGGAGGAGAGATACCTCGTAGCCCTCGTCCCGGAGGAGCTTCAGGATCGCCCCCTCCCTCGGCGGGTCCTTCAATTCGCGGGTCGGAGAGACCATCTCCTCGGAGGCGAGCTGGCTGACCGTGCCGCCCTCTCGATGGCTCTTCATGACGACTCTGACCCCCACCTCGGGGCTCGGAGGGGCCGCCACCTCTGCGAAATGGTACGATGAAAGGGTCTCGGAGAGGACGGTCCCCCAGCAGTCGGTGGTGGCATCTCGGGGCTCCAGCTCTACGTATCTCTCGGACCCCTCGTCCCGAAAGCTCTCACAAACCAGCTCGAACCGTTCGAGGTTCTCGTCCCATGCCTCGGGACAGGACCAGAACGAGGCGAAGAAGAACCTCCCCGAAGGAGGAGAGGGCCAGGCGACGATCCGCTTCTGCGACTCCTGGCCGCCGTAGATGTAGTAGACGTTCAGGCTCGAAGCCCTCTCGCCGCCTACGGCCACGGGCTCGCCAGCCTCCGCCGTCAATACGGAAAACCGGATATAATCGCTCCTGTAGCCCCTGATCACCTGTCTGAGGAGGTCTTCTGGCTTTATCCCCGAGTCCTCAAACCAGCCGATCTGAACGAGGGCGCAAGCCCCCTCCAGGGTGAGGTTTCCCTCGTATCGGTCCCCTTCGAGGGCGGCGTTCCAGCCCGCCGGAAGCTCGAAGGAGAAGTTCGCCCCCCGATACCTCCCCTCCCCCTCGTCACCGCTCTTCAGATCCGGCCGGAGGGAGGAGAGGTCCTCGATGGCGAGACGCCGCCCTCTGGCCAGCTCGGCCCCGAGATCCGTCTCGCGAGATGGGTTGGGGGTCGCGCCATCCAGGCTCATCTCCGACCCGAAGCCGGGGATGGGGGGCATCGAGAACTGATCTGAGAAGTCCATCCAGCTGAAACCATCATCGGCTCCCGACGCCGAATTGAGGATAAAGACGATCTCGAAAAAGACAAAAACCGCCCTCAAACTCCGCATGCCTGTCTTCGGGGAACGCAAAAGATAAACAAGTTTCGATTCAAAGCTCCATCGCCATCATGTCGTGACCCAGGGGCCACCTCTTGACGGCGACGTCGTGAGGCGGAAAGAGGTGGCTTATGTGGGTCAATACGACGTCTTTCGCCGCAAGGTCGCGGGCGAGGCCGACCGCCTCCTCGGAGTTCATGTGCTTAGTTAGGTTGTATCCCGGCGGGGTGATGGCGTCGGCGACCAAGAGGTCGGCGTCTCTCATCATCTCCAGGCTCGCCTCGGGGATACGGAGGGTGGTGTCCCCCGTCACCACCAGCTTCTTTCTCCCCTCCCTCACGATGACCCCCGCGGCCTCGCAGATGGGAGGGTGGTCCACCTCGAAGAGGGCGAACTCCATCCCGGCGATCTTGAAGGGCTCGCCGATCTCGACGACGTTTCTCTTCGGCCTCATGAAGTAGAGGTAGTTGAGGATGTAGTCCATCGTCTCCTTCAGGGCGTAGGCGGGAACTCTGTTCTGGACCCGGTGAAAGTCGCCGAAGCCGGCGTAGTGGTCGTAATGGGCGTGGGTCCAGATCACCCCGTCGACCCGGCTGATCCCGGTCTTGATCAGCTGCCACCGGAGGTCGGGGCTCGTGTCGATCAGGACCTTTCCCCGCTCGTTCTCCACCAGGATCGAGAACCTGAGCCTCCTGCTCCTCCCGCCGCAGAGGGCGTCGACGCAGGCGGGACATCGACATCCGATCTTCGGCGTACCTATGGCGTCTCCGGTCCCAAGGAGGGTCACTCTCATGAGGCGGCGCTCCCTCGGTGATCTGTGATCCTCCGGTCGAAGTCCGCGATCGCCCGGAGCATCTCCTCCTGGTCGATGGACCTTCTGTCCTCCAGGAGGGCGTTTAAGACCGCCTCCCTCACCACCAGCCTGATGTCGGAGCCGGAGTAGCCCTCGGTCCTCTCGGCCAGGACCTCGGGGTCCGCCTCCGCGTCGATCTTCGAGAGGACCTTCTCGAAGATCTTCCGCCTCATCTCATGGTCGGGGAGGGGGAAGCTGACGATCTTGTCAAACCGCCTCCAGGCCGCGTAGTCGAGGAGCTGGGGGTGGTTTGTCGCGGCTATGAGCAGAACACCGTCCTCGACGAGGCTGACGTCGTCGATCGCCTTGAGGAGGGTGTTGACCGCCCTCTTAATGGCGCCGTGCTCGTCGGAGGTCCTGGTCTTGGCCACGAAGTCGAACTCGTCGATGAATAGGATGCAGGGGCTGAGGGCCTTGGCGAGGTCGAAGACCTTGTCGATGTTCTTGCTCGTCTCTCCAAGGTACTGGCTCGTCACCATCGAGAGCCTCACCTCGACGAGGGGCAGGCCGAACTTTCCCGAGAGGGCCATGGCGGTGGAGGTCTTGCCGGTCCCCGGCGGCCCGACGAAGAGAAGCTTACCGATGTCGTAGAGCCCCACCTCTCTCAGGTAATCGCGGTGCTCCAGGGCCTTTGCCGCCTTCTCGATCTCAGTCACCTGCTCCTTCGTCAGGACGAGATCTTCTATCCGGTCGCGGACGTCCTCGGGGGCCTTGATCCGGACGAGCTTCAGGATGTCGTCGGCCTCTTCCACCTTCGCGGTCATCTCCCGGATCTTGGACTGGATCCACTCCCGATCGGTTAGCAGGGGCTGGTTTCTCTTCTTCGCCTCGGCGTAGCTGACGTCGAGGGAGTCGTAGCTCTCGTAGAAGTAGGCCAGGGTGGGGTTGGACCTGATCCTCTCCAGGGTCTCGCGCTTTACAAACCACTTCGCTCCTACGTCGAATACTGTGAGCCTCAGCTGGTCTCGGAGCCCCTCGCGGTCGACGAAGGGCAGGCTCCTCGCCGCCTCCCGGACGGAGGCGAGGCCGTAGATCTCCCGGACGTCCCCTTCGGTGACGTATACCGGCCTCTTCACCTTCCTCGTCACGGGATCGAAGTAGTGTTTTCTGATCTTCGGCGGAAGGTCGTCCTCGGTCAGGTCCTCGGTTCGATTGTAGATCTCCGCCGTGAGAAGAAGCTCTGCCACCTCCAGCTCGCCCGACGTCCCCTCACCGTTCAGCTCAGCATCTGATCCCGTCTTTGCGCTTGACCCCATTTTTGCACCTGACCTTCATCTTTGAACCATAGCCTCTCCGGCAGCCTTTGGGCTGAAGGCGAGTAATGACTCCCAGAGAGTGATAAATCTTTCCTTTATTCGGGACGATCTTATCCCGTCAGATCCCAGCAACGCGCGCCGGTTCCGTCGTCAACTTTATCAACGATAAAATACCTCATCGTTGGAGATCGGCCATAATTCGTATGGCATCTATTTGGTGATCTAAGATGAATGCGTGGGATCGCTTTATTTGGTAGAGTTCACTTGCTGGACACAACGCTTCGCGACGGTGAACAGACGCCAGGGGTCTCCCTGACCAAGGAAGAGAAGCTCGAGATCGCCCGGCAGCTGGACGCCCTCGGCGTCGACGTGATAGAGGCGGGCTCGGCCATCACCTCCGAAGGCGAGAGGGCCGCCATGAAGGCCGTGGCCGAGGAGGGGCTCCGGGCCGAGATCGCCAGCTACGTTCGCGCGAGGACCGATGACGTGGACCAGGCCCTCGATTGTGATGTCGATTCCCTCCACCTGGTGGTGCCGGCCTCTGACCTCCACATCAAAAGCAAGCTCCGGTCCGACCGGGACTCGGTTTTGAGGTCGGCGGTGATGGTGACCGAGTACGCCAAAGACCACGGCCTGGTGGTGGAGCTTTC
The DNA here is from genome assembly GCA_964530375.1 of uncultured Methanotrichaceae archaeon. Taxonomy (GTDB): domain Archaea; phylum Halobacteriota; class Methanosarcinia; order Methanotrichales; family Methanotrichaceae; genus Methanocrinis. The sequence goes on along the minus strand of CAZHAO010000123.1, from coordinate 2,465 downwards.
CGGCGAGGACGCGAGCCGCGCCGACGAGGGGTACCTGAAGACCCTCTATCGGGCCGGGATCGACGCCGGAGCCGATAGGCTCTGCTACTGCGATACCGTTGGGGTTCTGGTGCCGGAGAGGGCCTTCGAGATATTCTCGAGGCTATCCGACTTTCCGGTCCCGGTGAGCGTCCACTGTCACGACGACTTCGGCATGGCCACGGCCAACACCGTCGCTGCCCTCCGGGGCGGGGCATCTCAGGCCCACGTCACCGTCAACGGTATCGGCGAGCGAGGAGGAAACACCTCCCTCGAAGAGGTGGTGATGAGCCTCGAGTCCCTCTACGGGATAAAAACGGGGATCCGCTGTTCAGAGCTGTACACCATCTCCCGGCTCGTCAGTCGGCTTTCAGGAGTGCCCGTCGCCCCCAACAAGGCGATCGTGGGGGAGAACGCCTTCACCCACGAGGCAGGGATCCACGTCCACGGCCTCCTCGCCGACACATCGACCTACGAGCCGATCCATCCCGAGACGGTGGGGAGGAAGAGGAGGATCGTCCTCGGAAAGCATGCCGGACGAAGCTCCGTCGAGCTGGCCTTGAGGGAGCTGGGGATCGAGTGCAAGAAGGACGAGCTGGCCGAGATCCTCGCCCGGGTCAAGGAGCTGGGGGACAAGGGGAAGCGGGTCACCGACGCCGACCTTCAGACGATCGCGGAGATCGTCTTATCGGTCCAGAAGGAGCCGAAGGTGAAGCTGAACGAGTTCACCATCGTGAGCGGCAACCACGCCATCCCCACCGCCAGCGTCAGGATCACCGTCAACGGGACGGAGATGCTGGAGGCTGGGACGGGGGTAGGTCCCGTGGACGCGGCGATCAACGCCATCCGACGGGCGATCTCCGGGGTGAGGGATGTGAGGCTCGAGGAGTACCACGTCGACGCCATCACCGGCGGGACGAACGCCGTCGTCGAGGTCTGGGTGACGATGGTGATGGGCGACAGGAGCATCTCCGCCCGAGGCGCGGGAGCGGACATAATCATGGCCTCTGTGGAGGCCGTTTTGGAAGGGATCAACAGGCTGATGCAACTTGAGGAGGACGGATAGATGGGTAAGATGAGCGGGGCCGAGGCCATCCTGGAATGCCTGAAGCTCGAAGGGGTCGAGATCATCTTCGGGCTTCCGGGCGGGGTGCTGTTGCCTCTCTACGACGCCATTTACGATTCGGATATAAGGCACATCCTTGTGAGGCATGAACAGGCGGCAGCGCATGCTGCAGACGGATACGCAAGGGCCACGGGGCGCGTAGGGGTATGCCTCGCTACCTCTGGGCCTGGCGCCACGAACCTGGTAACCGGGATCGCCACCGCCTACATGGACTCTGTGCCTCTGGTGGCCATGACCGGCCAGGTCCCCACCAACCTGATCGGAAAGGACGCCTTCCAGGAGGCCGACATCACGGGGATAACGATGCCCGTGACCAAGCACAGCTACCTCGTAAGAGACGCTAGAGATATCCCCCGCGTCTTCAGGGAGGCCTTTTACATAGCGAGGACAGGAAGGCCCGGACCCGTTCTGATCGATCTTCCAAGAGACGTCACCGTCAACGAGCTGGACTTCGAATATCCCGAGATCAGCCTCCCGGGCTACAATCCCAACCTGAAGGTCCACGGCCTCCAGATCAAGAGGGCTGCTCAGGCATTGATGGAGGCGGAAAGGCCCGTCATCTACGTCGGTGGTGGGGTCAAGTACTCCGACGGCCATCGAGAGCTCCTCACGCTTGCGGAGAAGATCAAGGCTCCCGTGACTACGACCCTGATGGGGATCGGCTGCTTCCCCGAGGACCATCCCCTATCCCTAGGGATGCTGGGGATGCACGGGACGAAGTACGCCAACTACGCCATCCAGGAGGCGGACCTGATTTTGGCCGTCGGTGCCCGGTTCGACGACCGGGTGACGGGAAAGGTGGCGAGCTTCGCGCCCCAGGCCAAAATCATCCACGTCGACGTCGACCCCGCCGAGATCGGAAAGAACGTCCGCGTCGACATCCCTGTCGTCGGGGACGCGAAGTCGGCCCTCTCAGAGCTGGCCAAGGCCGTCGAGGAGAAAGCCTGGAGCCCCTGGAACGACAAGGTCGCAGGCTGGAAGAGCGACCACCCTCTCTGCTATGCGAAGGAGAGCGAGACGATCAAGCCCCAGGCGGTCCTGGAGACGATCTGCGATCTCTGTCCCGACGCCGTCATAGTGACGGAGGTCGGCCAGAACCAGATGTGGGCCGCCCAGTTCTTCACCCACAAGGACCCGCGCCACTTCATATCCTCGGGGGGCCTCGGGACGATGGGGTACGGCTTTCCGGCGGCGATCGGGGCGAAGCTGGGCTGTCCCGAGAAAGAGGTCTTCGACATAGCGGGGGACGGAAGCTTCCAGATGAACATCCAGGAGCTGGCCACGGCGGTGATCAACGAGGTCCCCGTCAAGGTGATCATCC
>CAZHAO010000122.1:0-6263 GCA_964530375.1 uncultured Methanotrichaceae archaeon | reverse complement strand
GGATGATCTCAGCCCAGGTGGCGGCCCTCACCAGGAGGAGGGTCCCCGACCAGGTCTCCATAGCCGTCATCCGCGCCTGCCCCAACGACTGCCTCCACTGCAGCGCCCCCTCGCGGAAGGGGGAGGTCCTCAGCTCCGAGGATATAAAGAGGGTGATCGACGAGGGCCTGGAGCTCGGAAGTTACATGATAACCTTCGACGGCGGCGAGCCGATGGCCAGGCGCGACCTGCCCGACCTCGTGGCCCGAATCGACGAGAGGGCGATCTCCGCCTCCTTCACCAGCGGCTACGGCCTCACCGAGGAGAGGGCAAAGTCCCTCAAGAGGGCAGGCCTCTACGCCGTGAGGGTGAGCATCGATAGCCCCCACCCGATAGAACACGACAGGTTCCGGGGACGGGAGGGGGCCTTCAACGACGCCATCTCGGGGATCAAGAACGCCCTGGCAGGGGGCCTTTTTGTCGACCTCTTCATGGTGGCGTCCCCCCTGAACATCGACGACCTGGAGGACGCCTACAACCTGGCGGCGGAGCTTGGGGCCCACGAGATCTCCCTCTACGAGATCGTCGCCGTGGGGAGGTGGTCGACTCATCTCGACGAGGTCTTGAGCGAGGGAGACGTAGACCGGCTCAGCCGGTTCCACGAGGAGAAGAACCGATTGGCTGAGGGGCCTCGGGTCTCTGCCTTCCCCCGCCTCCTCGGCCCCGAGATGTTCGGCTGCTTTGCTGGGAGAAGGTGGCTTCACGTCGACGCCTCGGGGGACGTCCTCCCCTGCGCCTACATGCCCATCTCCTTCGGGAACGTCCGGGACGAGAGCCTGAAGGAGATCTGGAGAGAGATGGGTCGATACCGGTGGTTTAAGGGAAAGGCCGAAGGGTGCATGATGAAGGACCAGAAGTTCAGAGAGGCTCACTCCTTCATATTCGAGACGGGAGAATGAATTCTCTGGTTCCCGGTTTTCGAGAACAAAATGATTTTATACCCAGAAGCCTCTCTCAGATCGCGGGGGTTAAATTAGATATGACCAACGTTAAGACTGCTCTGTTATCTCTGGCCTTCCTCATGGCCGTCGTCTTCGCGGCAACGGCTGAGGAGGAGCCCGACTGGCTCGTGCCCGGGTTGGGCATAGCGGACGTACACCATACGAGCGAGTACCTGGCGAAGGCCGGCAGCGCCGGCGTCGGCAACGACAATAACACGACCATCGACGGTACCGACGGCATCGCCAACCTCCCGGCAAGCCGGGATGTCTACGCGATAGGCGGGTCGGCTACGACGGCCCAGCCTCCTGCCGAGGAGACGGCAGCCTCCTCGGAGCCATCGGACTTCTCGGGGAGATGGTCTCTTGCCATGGAGGAGGGGACCACCAGATCCCTGGAGCTGGCCCTCCGCCAGACGGGAGACCTCGTCTTCGGGAAGGGGGTTATGGGCCCGTCTGATGGCGAGGCCGCAGGAGCTGCATCCTCCGAGGACCTAGGGATCGAGTCGATGATCGACTGGCTGAACCAGCCGGCATCAGCCCTAGGCACCGCCAGCCAGGCTGCCGCCAGCGGCACCGTCGTCGGGAACGGGCTGAAGCTCGACCTGGTATCCCTCGAATCCATCGCCCTCTATCGGTTCGACCTCACCCTCACCGGCGATCTCGTCTCCGGGGGCTACACCGCTTACGGGAGCGATGGGTCGACCTGGTCAGGAACCGTCACGGGGTCCCGAGCTGCTTGAGGAGGAAGAGGGCAAACGTCAGAAGGCCGGGTCGGAAGGCCCGGCAAATGTCCTCATCGTGAAGATGATGGAGGTTAAGGTTATGAAACTTCAAAAGGCTTTGATGGTGCCGCTGATACTGTTGGCGGCTTTTGCCTATACCGCAGCGTCCGACGAACTCAGCGGAGACGGGATCAAAGAGGAGGTGGGCGAGGCCTTTGCAGGAGAGTCCATCTTCGAGATCAACCGGGAGACGGGGATGAGCCCCGGCGTCGGCAACGATAGCATCGAACCGACGCCGGCGACCTCTGAGACGCCATGGTCTAACGTCGCTGGAAGGTGGACTCTGAGCCTCGTCGACTCCGCCACCAGGACTGTGGACCTCACCCTTTTCCAGTACGGAAACGAGGTCTTCGGAAAGGGGATCATGACCACGGGGGTCAACACCCAGGAGTTGACGGCAGCGGGGTTGACTGAAGGATCGGCCCTCACCCTTCGTCTGGTCACCGTCGGAGGAAACAGCATGTACAGGCTCAGGACCGCTGTAAACGGAAACAGGATCTTCGGCACCTACACCGCATATACCTCTGACGGCGCGTTCTGGGCTGGAAACTGCGACGGGAACCGCTTCTACTCCACCCCCCAGACCGAGTTGGACGAGCCGACCGGCACGGTCGAAGTCGGGATGGGGGCGTCGGGCGGAACCGCCATGAGCTGATGAAGGGCAGCAGCCCTTCAACTCTTTTCGCATAAACCTTGATGGGGGTTAATCGGATGAGAACATTTCTGGTTTTGATGGCTCTCCTCCTTCTGGCGGCGCCCTCTCCGGCGGAGGCGGAGGGATCGCCCCAGGACGAATGGCTGGGAATTGAAGGACTTAGGATCGTAGACGTCCATCATACCAGGGGCTACATCGTGGGCATGCTGAACCTGACGGCAGAGAAGGGGCCAGGCTGGATCGAGCCAGAGCTTCCCGGCCAGGTCCCGGCCCCCGTCGCCGGGATATGGACCATCTTCCTCTCCGGCGAAGAGGCGCGACGGCTGGAGCTGACGCTATACCAGGCCGACGGGGAGGTCTTCGGGGAGGGGATCATATCTTCGACGGCGGGCACCAACCTCGTCACCGCGGCGGGTCGTGCGACCTCAAACCTTCTGGACCTTGGGGTGGTCACGTTGGGCGATCCGGCCCTCATCAGGCTCAGTCTCGACCTCGCGACGAGCCCGGCTCAGGGGAGCTACGCCGCCTACGCTCCGGCGGGGCTGGTCGGGCGGGGCGCCGCCTCCGGGGGAAGAACGGCCCTGGCAGCCCCGGATCTCGCCAGGGGCGCCGGGGCGGATATCTTCAGCTGAAGTGGCGGAGCTTCGAAAGGGGTTTCATGAAAAAACAAAAGGTATTTGTCAAAGTTGTGAGATCGGGGGATCCTTGATGATCGAGGTTTCGAGAGAGTCGAGAGGGGGTTCGAGAGCCATGAGGTACCTAAACATATTGCTCCTTTCCATGATGATCTCCTCTTTCGTCTTGGGAGCTGCCGAGGGTCTCTGCCCTCGGCTCACCTACGTCGACAACGTCGAGTGGCTCGGCCCGAGCGACCTTGGATTTGATCTCGACACGCCGGACTTGAACGCCGACGTTCCGGAGGGCCTGAAAGAAGCCGAGGCAGAAGAGAACGATTCCATAGAAGGCGATCCGCTGAAGGCGACCGATGAGGACGGCGTCGAGCTCGAGGGCGTCGAAGAGGCGGCGCCGGAATCGATGGCCCTGGACGAAGTGGACCTGACCCTCCTGGGCGACGTCGCCGGGAACGTCGACCTCCACCTCTATCGGTACGGAGACGTCATCTTCGGGACAGGGATCCTGACGGCAGGGGGCGTCAAAAATGAGGTTGTTGCCAGCGGATCGATCGAAGGCGACGGGCTGCTCCTCCACCTGGTGCCGCTGGACGGGTCCCGCCTCTACGTTCTGATCCTCGATATCGAGGAGGGGGCGATCCGGGGGAGCTACGAGGCCGTCGGCTCCGACGGGCTGCTCCTATCGGGGAGGGCCGACAGCTCATTCTTCTCCTGAGGCTTCTCCCGACGGCGCGCCTTTGGTCTTGAGGAGATCACCATCTCATCGGCTAAAACCCGGTCATCTCTCGCCTTTCGGCTCCGAGAGCCAGGAGCCTTCGCCCTCGACTACGACCTTTTTGGTGAGGATCGGCCCCAGGTCGAGGACTGCGACGATCTCGGGCCGATATCCGTACTTCTGGGGGACCTTATTCAGCCACCGATCGGAGTGGAGGTACTCCGAAAGGTCCTCCTCGGAGTTGAAGATGTACATCGCTCCCCACTCGCCCTTTTCAGAATCGCACCACCAGACCTTGCTGAAGAGGCCCGGCATATCTCGAAAGGCGGTGTAGGAGACCAAAAACTTCTCTCGCATCGCGTCGACGCTTTCAGGACTTTCGGGCCTGAAGACGACCCAGAGGGCTTTCTTTTCTGAGACCATAACGCTTCACCTGGTCAGGATATCTATTTATCCGTATCATCGTCATGATCAGGGCGGGAGACCTCCTTTTTGTCGGAAAGCAGGGCGGAGTGGTGGGCGCTTTTCTGATGAGCAAAAAAGGATGCATCGGGCGGCCACTCTGACATGCCGGGGCCGAGGGAGAGCGGGGGAAGGTGGTGGGGATCCTCTCCTCAACACCGGCGATGGGACGATAATCTCATCGGAGGTGATCGAAAGGGGGGGCTGAGGGGCTGATCTGACGGAGGGATCAGAGCTCCTCTTTCATCTCGCCGCCGCCGATGCCGCCGGGCATGCCGCCCCCGCCGGACTTTGAGGCTATGACGTCGTCGATCCTGATGATCATCGCCGCCGCCTCGGCGGCGGACACGATCGCCTGGACCTTGACCCTCAGGGGCTCGACGATCCCCCCTTTCAGCATATCGGCGGGCCTCCCCGTCTCCATGTCTAGCCCCGCAGCCTTTCCTCCCCGCTCGTGCTCGCTCCTCAGGGCCACCAGGGCGTCTATCTGGTCGAACCCTCCGTTCTCCGCCAGGGTCTTGGGCACCACCTCCACCGCCTCGGCGAAGGCCTCGATGGCCAGCTGCTCTCTTCCGCCGACGGTGGCCGCGAACTCCCTCAGCCTCAGGGCCAGCTCGACCTCGGGGGCGCCGCCTCCGGGGACGAGGTGGCGGTCTTCCAGGGTCACCTCCAGGACCCGGAGGCCGTCCTCCATCGCCCTGTCCAGCTCGTCGACGACGTGCTCAGACCCGCCCCGGAGGATGATGGATACGGACTTGGGGTTATCGCACTCCAGAACGAAGGTCATGGCGTCTCCGGCGATCTTCCTCTCCTCGACGAGCCCAGCCCGTCCCAGGTCCTCGGGGGCGATGTCGTGGACGCTGCTCACGGCCCTCCCGCCGGTGGCCCGGGCCAGCTTCTCCATATCGCTCTTCTTTACCCTCCTCGCGGCATAGACCCCCGCCTTGGCCAGGAAGTGCTGGGCGAGGTCGTCGATCCCCTTCTGGCAGAATACGACGCTCGCGCCAGCGCTGACGATGCCGTCGACCATCTTTTTGAGCATCAGCTCCTCCTGGTCCAGGAAGGCCGCCAGCTGGTCCGGCGACTTGATCTCGATCTCGGACCCGAACTCGGTCTTCTCGATCTCCAGGGCGGCGTCGAGGAGGGCGATCTTCGCGTACCGTACCCTCTTCGGCATGCTGGACGCGAGCCTTTCCTTATCGATCACCATCCCCCGGACGAGCTCGGAGTCGTCGATCCTCCCTCCCACCTTCTTCTCGACGGTGACGTTATCGACGTCGGCGGTCCCGTCTTCGTCGACGATCGCCTTGATCGCCTCCAGGGCTAGGTCCGCCAGGGCCTCTCTTGCGACGCTGGAGCCCTTGCCGCTCATGGAGGTAATGGCGATCGATTTGAGAAGGTCCTCCTCCTCAAGGCCGACCGAGATCGCCATTTCAGAAAGGAGGTTTACGGCCTTCTCCGCAGCGTCCCTGTACCCGGCGGCGATGACGGTGGGGTGGACCTCCTCTTCGAGAAGCTCCCCCGCCCTCTCCAGAAGCTCCCCCGCCAGGACGACGGCGGTGGTGGTGCCGTCGCCCACCTCGTCGTCTTGGGTCTTGGCGACCTCCACCATCATCTTCGCCGCGGGGTGCTCGATGTCCATCTCTTTTAAGATCGTCACCCCGTCGTTGGTGATCACCACGTCGCCCATGGTGTCCACCAGCATCTTGTCCATCCCCTTGGGGCCGAGGGTGGTCCTGACGGCGGCCGCCACGGCCTTGGCGGCCATGATGTTCGACTTCTGGGCGTCGCGGCCCGCAGTCCTCCGGCTCCCTTCCCTGAGTATGAGCACAGGGGTTCCTCCCAGTCCTACCATATTCCATCCTCTCCGTTATCCGAAAATTCGTCTCAGCTCAGATCTCTTATCCTCCAAAAATCAAGGCCATCCGCAGACGTCGGCGTCAAAAGCTCTGGAGCGAGCTTTTGGTACCATCCCGTTTTCTGGTAGTCTACCTATAACGAGTTGATGTGGATGAAATCCATAGCAGGAGATCACAT
>CAZHAO010000121.1:0-6280 GCA_964530375.1 uncultured Methanotrichaceae archaeon | reverse complement strand
TTGTTGATAATGATCGTGGTGTATTGATATGTTAATTTGGAACTGTTATACTAGCTATATCCAATGAAGATAACGAGATGGAATTGGATGTTCCATGGCGTAAACATTTAGGGATGACATTCGGGGACGCTCAGAGAATTCTTAACGACGATGAATTGGCTGATCGATGGATGGTGAATGCTCCCTTGAGAAAATTATTGCAGGTTGAGATTATAAGTATGGAAGCCATGCGAGATCCGCCATTTCTGGTTGTGCATCCTGGGCATGAAGGACTTTTCCAGTTTGCTCAAGACCAAGGGTTTTTAGACCTAAGTAGGCCGATGGTTTTAGATCCGATCTTCCAAGATTTCTCCAGCGATCTTGTCGAGAAGGCTTTAAGGACCGTCGGAGGTACTCCTCCGCGCACGAGGAGACGGAGGAGGGGTTGAAAGTGACAAAAATTACCGAACCAGCTCACAGCTTTATGTACCAGCCGTCTAAGCTTCAGTTGACTCGGCCTTTGGTAGATACAGAACACGTATTAGGTCTAGTATCCGGATACTTAAAGCATCCATTCAATAATAGGCAAGAAGAAGCATTCCGAAAATCATTTACAGAGCGCCTGTCATTATTATGGGGTCCACCTGGAACCGGAAAAACGGTAGTTCTTGCTGGCATTATTCTTGGATGGATTGAAGATGCCCTAGAACGAGGATCTTCGATTATTATTGGAGTAGGATCAAGTAATTATAATGCTATTGACAACGTGCTTTCTGAGGTTGCCGATCTTTTAGATAGACGTCAGAAGATGGGGAGGAACGGTTTCCGTCAAGTCCGCGTTATTCGCATTCGTAGCGAATCTGCAAAACCTCCCCGAGATGACCGTCTAGAAGACATTTTTAAGACTGCTGAGGAAGCTCGTACATTAGTAGATGAAATCTCAGATCCAACTCGATGCATCATCGTTGGTGGTACTTGGATGCAACTTAGTAAATTATCCGTGGCTTATGCAGCTGAAAAATCACTAGCTTCTAAATGGTTTGACTTGATCGTCATCGATGAGGCGTCACAGGTGCCGGTTTCATCTGCTGCAGCTTATTTCCTGCTTCTCAAAGAGGAAGGTCATGTTGTTCTTGCAGGCGACCATAAGCAACTTGGACCCATCTATAGCTTCGAAATGCGTAACAGTGATCGAGGTCTTTTCGATTGCATATTTTCCTATATGCAAGATAGCCTTAATAAGACTCCTGTCTCGCTCGACCTCAATTATCGAACAAATATTGAAATATCTGGATGGCCGAGAGTCCGATTTTACCCCCAAGGGTATGAAGCCTTCAGACCTGAGCGCCAGCTTAGAATCTCACTTCCGACTCCGACCGGTAAACCGCCCGCTGGATGGCCAACACAACTTGCTTGGAGCGATCAATTCCTTAGAATACTTGACCCGAACATTCCTGTGGTCGTCATTTGCTACGGTGCACATACATCAACACTCTCAAACCAATTTGAAGCCCAAATAGTAGCTTCTCTTGCGGTACTTTATCGTCATGTTTTATGCCAGGAAGATAAGTTCGATGATAGTCAGTTCTGGGATAAATGCTTAGGAATTGTGACACCTCACAGGGCACAAATGTCTAATATTAGAAATATTTTGGTGTCTGATGCAGGTATCTCCATGGACCCACCACCTTTCGTTGATACCGTTGACCGATTCCAGGGCCAAGAACGAGACTTGATGATTGCGAGTTATGCGGTTGCTGATCGTGACTTTGTTGCTGCTGAGGAGTCATTTATTCTTGATCCACGTCGTTTTAACGTTACTCTTACGCGAGCTAAAAGTAAGTTCATCATGCTGATTAGCGACGCGATACTGCAACATCTACCTAGCGATGCTGATGTCGCTAGAGATGCCGCTCATTTGCAGTTGTTTGTGGAGAGCTACTGTACATCTATCAACGAGAATATTGAGCTTCCATACATTGAAAATGGACAGGTCGTGATTAAGAGTTGTCGCTTAAAAGGGAGAAGGGACGCTCCTTAGTGACGCCTGCCGAGGTGAAAGCATAGCGGTGTAAGCGTGGCCACCCGGCCACTACCTCCTTGTCCTTACAGCTGCCTCTTCAGTTCATCTTGGCGGAGGGACTCCAACTCTTTCCGAGTTGCTTCCACCTTCACGGCCATGAGGTGCGTCTCGATCGCCTCCCTGCTGTTGCGCAGGGCCTCCTCGATCGTCTCCCCCTGAGAGTAGCATCCAGGAAGCTCCGGCACCTCAGCCCAGAAGCCGCCCTCCTCTGCCTGGTGTATCAGAACTGTATATTCCATGATTCCACAACCGGGCGCCGGCCTCAGCACACCTCCGCCCCCTCCTCCTCTGCCTTCTCCCCCTCGATCGCCTTAAGCTTCTCCAGCACCGGCCTCGTCGAGACCGAGTTCATCGAGAGGCCCAGCTCCTCGGGCCCGAGGCCTAGGGCGAGCCCCGCCATCTGGGTGACGTATAAAACGGGCAGGTTGATCTCTTCGCCGAACTTCTTCTCCAGGATCGGCTGGTTGGCGTCGAGCATCAGGTGGCATAATGGGCACAATGCGACGACGAAGTCCGCGCCGGAGGCCCTGGCGTTCCGGAGGATCCGGATGAGGGTGTCGGCGGCCGCATCCTCCTCGGGCATGAAGATGGGGCCGCAGCAGCACTTCATCTTCAGCCGGAAGTCCGTCGGCTCGGCGCCCAGGGTCCGGATGAGCTTCTCGAGGATGGAGGGATTTTCGGGGCTGTCGATCCCCCCGCCGGGGCGCGTCAGGAGGCAGCCGTAGTAGGGGGCGGCCTTGAGGCCCGCCAGGGGCCGGACGATCAGGGTTTCTGGGTCCTCGGCTCCGGCCAGGGCTCCCGTGATCGTCTCGATGACGTGGAGGACCTCCTTTTCTTCCTCGTACTTCTTCTCCAGGGCCTCGTTCACCCTCTTTCTCATCTTCAGGTCACCGAGGCGGATCATCGCCGCCCGCAGCCTGCTGTAGCAGATCGAGCAGGAGGTCATCACCGGCAGCTCCGTCCTCACCAGGTTTCTTGCGGCGAGAGCCGTCGAGACGACCTCGTTTGAGACGTGGGTTGCGCCGCAGCAGTTCCAGTCGTCGATCTCCTCCAGCTCGATCCCCAGGGCCCTGCAGACCGCCCTCGTTGATATCTCGTACTCCCTCCCCGTCGACCGGGCGACACATCCGGGGTAGTATGCGAGCTTCATTTCGGAGCCTCCTCATTCTCTTCGGCCTTCTTCGTTTCTTCGGCCTTCTTTGACTCTCCTCCGTCGCCGAGAAGCTCGAAGATCCGCTTCACCTCCTCGGTCCCCTCGATCCTCTCGCCCCTCGCCGCCTCGAAGCTCATCTCGATCTTCCCTTTGGGGACGAGCTCTGCGCCGAAGGCCATGATCGCAGCCGCAGAGCTGGGGCTTCGAATCATGTACTCCGCCGACAGCAGGAACTCCGATATCCGTCCGCGATCCCGTATCTGGTGGGCGAAGATCCCCTCGAAGACCGAGTCTCTGCATTTCATTCCCTCCTCCTCGTAGATCGTCTTGAGGGCGGCGACGACCGCCATCGGCCTGATCTTCCTCGGGCAGCGTACGGTGCAGAGGAGGCACGAAGTGCAGAGCCAGATCGACCTGCTCGACAGAGCCCTCTCCTTCTCTCCCTCCAGGACGAGCTTGACCAGCTTTCTTATGGGGACGTCCATCAGGGAGGCTGTCGGACAGCTCGCCGAGCAGGTACCGCACTGGATGCATCTTTTCACCTCCTCGCCGGCGAGGGCGAGGACTCGATCTCTGAACTTCTCCCCCTCGGACGTCATGGTCGTGGTCGCCGCGGTCGCCGCCGCCGCAGCGGTCGTCTCCGCCTTCATCGCCATATCCGTCATCTTCCATCACCCCCCTCGGCCTCGGCCGCAGCCTTCGCTTTCGCCTTCTTTATCCTCTCGCCGATCTTCTCGCTCGCCTCGTCGATCTCGTCTCTCTCCCAGACGAACCTCACCTTCGGCTTGTTTATAACCGCCTCGACGTCCCTAAGAGCATCGTTGATCCTCGAGAGGAGGTCGGGGTCCCTTTCGGGGGCCTCGACCTCGGGTATCGGGACCTTCTCGATCTCCGGGGGCAGGACGATCCCCGATAGGTCCGGCCGCCTCCTGGACTTGGTGACGATGGAGGATATCGCCTCCTTCCACTCCTGGGCCCAGGGCGTCTCCTTTATGGGAGTATGAGAGACTCCGGTCCTGTCCACCTCGATGGCGAGGCAGTGGCAGGCGTTGGCGCAGGCCCCGCAGAAGATGCACTGGTCTTTTTCGACCTTTATCTTGCCGTCCTCGCCTACATGCCAGCAGTCGGCGGGACAGACGTTGAAGCAGGCGTGACAGCCCATGGGGTCGCAGAGGGGAAGCTGCCGCTCGACGAGCCTTATGTCGCCCTCGAAGGGCTTGGTTATCTCCATGGCGTCGTAGGGGCAGACCAACAGGCACCTGCCGCACCCGATGCACTTATCCTCGTCGACCTCGATCTCCCCGAGAAAACGGAACTCCTCGTCGAGCTCCAGAAAATTCCCCTCGACTTTGATCGCCTCCTCGGGACAGATCCCGACGCATAGGCCGCAGTGGTCGCAGAGGTCCTCGTCGACGAGAAGCTGCTCGAAGGGGACGAGATCCGTGGGGTGGGGCTCCTTCTCCGTGAGGAGGAAGGCCTCGCAGAACTTGGCGCATTTTCCACACAAGTTGCACTTCTCGGGATCGACCTCGATCTTCCCCTTTCCCTCCCCCCTCTCCTCCTCCCGCAGGGGACCGAAGACGTCCCTCGTCGGGTAGAAGACGACGGTAATCGCCTCCGTCGGGCATACCGGCTCGCAGAGGGCGCAGGGTAGACATTTTTCGTTCGGCTCGGCCCGGGAGTCGAGGTGGGGGTACTCCTCCATCTCACGATAGTCTTTGTCGTTGGAGGTCATCTTGTAGGCGTCGACGGGGCAGAAGGCGGCGCACATCCCGCAGAAGACGCATTTGTCGAGGTCGATGAGAACCGGCGGGGCGTCGAGGCCCGTGGCGATCTCGATGAGAGGCCCCAGGGTCAGGGCCTTCGTCGGACAGAGGTCGACGCATATGCCGCAGCCGTTGCACTTCTTGTAGTCGTAGTCCAGGACCTTCACCGAGTCGATAGACCTCTGGATCGACTTGATGATGGATCCCTCGACCTCCATCTCCTTCTCGATCTCCATAGCCATCAGCTATCGCCTCCTGCGGACTGTGGCGCCCGAAGGGCATATAGCTCCGTCCCCACCGGTCCCATCTCCTTCAGCTCCCGGACGAAGGTCCTCACCTCTTTCGCCAGGATCTCGCCCTCGCTGGCGGCGCACCAGATGATCTTGACCCTGCCGGGGTTTATCCCCACTTTCTCCAGGACGCCCTTCAGAACCTGGATCCGCTGGTAGGCCTGATAGTTCCCCTTGTTGTAGTGGCACTCGCCGAGGCGGCACCCGGATATGAGAACCCCGTCCGCCCCGCCCTTGAGGGCCTCGATGACGAAGGCCGGGTCCACCCTCCCGACGCACATCACCCGTATCGCCCTCATGTTCGTCGGATACTGGATTCGGGAGGTGCCAGCCAAATCCGCCCCGGCGTAGCTGCACCAGTTGCAGAGGAACCCGACGATGAAGGGGTACTGCCCCTTGACGGCGGTAGCCGCCCTGATCTGGGCAATGATCTGCTCGTCGGAGAAGAGGGTCATATCGATGGCGTCGACGGGACAGGCGGCGGCACAGGTCCCGCACCCCTTGCAGGCCGCCTCGTCGACGAGGGCGGTCTTGTCGACGGAGATCGCCTTGCTGGGACAGGTCTCGACGCAGAGCTTGCAGCCGATGCACTTCTCCTGGTCCACCATGGCGACGACGGGGTCGAGGGCGATCTCCCCTCTCAAGAGAAGCCTCATCGCCTTCGCCGCAGCGGCCTCCCCCTGGGCGATGGAGACCTGGATCTCCTTGGGGCCCGAGGCACATCCCGCGATGAAGACGCCGTCGATGTGGGCCTCGACGGGCCTCATCTTGGGGTGGGCGATCTCGAAGAACCGGTCGGGCCGCTTCGAGAGGCCCAGAAGATTTCCGATGACGTCGGCGTCCTTGTTCGCCTCCAGCCCCGCCGAGAGGACGACCAGGTCGTAGGGCTTCGACCGGAACCCGCCGAGGAGGGTGTCCTCGTAGTTGACCCGGAGGGCGCCGCCCCCCTCCTCCACCTCGGATACCCGGCCCCGGATGAAGTTGACCCCCAGGTTCTGGGCCCGCATGT
>CAZHAO010000120.1:0-6302 GCA_964530375.1 uncultured Methanotrichaceae archaeon | reverse complement strand
GGCCATTGATAATCACCTTGAACGACAGCGGCCTTTTGGTGGCGACTTGATATAAATGCCTTCTCGAAAGGCGAGTCTGAATCCGGCCCGATTTCGGATTTCGGGCCGAAATCCCCGGAAAACGAGGGTCATCTCCCTTTTCCCTTCTCGACGTTCGCGACCTCAGGCCGTTGGGCTCGGGTTAGGAAGTTTCAGCATGAGGTGACCGGCGAGTAATCGGCGGGGAGCTTGAAGTTGACGCTCAGCGCCTCGCGGGCCTGCGCCTCCCCCGCCGGACCCGTCGGAGCCCCGGCGGCGATGTACCTCTTCAGATCCCACCAGGCGGCCTCCACGTCCCGAGGGAGCTTGACGCACTTGGGGAGCTGGTGGCGGCCCGACCCGGCGGCGGCCATGCATCCTCCGCCCGTCCCCTTCCGGCGGGAGCATCGGAGGCGGCAGAAGGCGGCGGTCCTGAGGAGCACCTTCCCAACGTCGATGGTGCGGGGAGGGTCGGCCACCGACCGGGCGTAGACCGCGGCGGCCATGGCGAAGAAGGAGAGGTTCTCTATCGTCGACTCCGACCAGACCTTCGAGAGGAGCCTCATCGCCCGGGGGTCGATCTCCTCCTTTGCCAGCTCCACCAGCGCCCTGTAGCCTTTTGCCGTCGGCATCAGGAGCATCTGGTCGAACTCGAACTCCTTTCCGGTCTCCCGGCTGTCCACCAGGGTAACAAACCGGTGGCCGTACCTCTCGGCATAATCGAACATCCCGACCTCCCGGGCTGTGATCAGAAGGAAGGATCGCCTCTTATTTCAGGTTTCTCCGCCCTGATGGGCGATGGCGGGCCCCCGGGGGGAACGACGGGGTCGGCGATGGTGGCATACCTTCTCGAAGAGCTTCGTCGGAGGAGGAGATCGATATGGGCGGCAGGTGGAGATCGTCCCGAGGGCCCCCGATAGGCTCCATCGAGCCGCACGAAATCCCGGGGTCCCCGACCGATTCTCTTCGGCGGGTTTTTTTTCCTTCCTACAGAACTTCTTTATATCCGGCTCTCGATTTGAGAAGAGATACCTTGAGATCCTGGATTATTCGATCCTGGGGCGAGAACCGTTGGCTGGTCTTGGACACCCTCGCCGTCGTCACCGGCCTCGTTGGGGGGCTTGGGGCCGTCCTCTTCAGGAGGCTCGCCGAGGAGGTTCATCAGCTCTTCTTTGGCCCGCTTGCGGCAGCACTTCCCGGCGGGGAAGAGAGGCTGTTTCTCCTTCCGGTCCTGGGGGGGCTCGCCGTCGGCCTTCTGATCCTGAGGCTCGCTCCCGAGGCAAGTGGAGACGGGATACCGGCCCTGATGGAGGCCCTCCATAAGAGGGGGGGCGGAGTCCGGTGCCGAACCGGCCCCGCGATCCTCATCGCCGCGGCCGTCACCATCGGGAGCGGCGGGAGCGCCGGGCGGGAGGGACCGATAGCCCAGTTAGGGGCCTCCTTCGGGTCCATCCTGGGCCAGAGGCTGAGGCTCTCCGTCGCCGACGTCCAGGTCCTGGCCGTCTCGGGCTTCGTGGCGGGGCTCGCCGGGACCCTCAACGCCCCCCTGGGAAGCGCCATCTTCGGGATGGAGGCGGTGGCAAGGAGGTTCTCCCCCATCGACGCCGTACCCATCCTCCTCTCGGCGGTGATCGGGGCGGCGACCGCCTCCGCCTTTCTGGGCCAGAGCCCCGCCTTCACCCCGCCCGAGATCGTCTTCAGCACCCAGGAGCTCTGGCTCTGCTTCGTCCTGGGGCTGGCCCTGGGGGTCCTCAGCCTCCTCTGGGTCCGCCTCTTCGCCGGCGCCGGGGGGCTCTTTGAGAGGCTTCCTCTCCCGGGCGGCCTGAAGCCGGGGCTGGGAGGTCTCGTCGCCGGGGTCTTTGCCCTCTGTTTTCTCGATTACGGGGTGATGGGGGTCGGCTACGACGGCGTTGATAGAGTATTGAGCATCATATCGACCCCCGTCGGTTCGGACGTCTCCCGTCTGGCCCTATTCCTCCTCGCCCTGGCGGCGGCGAAGGCCCTCGCCACCGCCTCGACCCTCGGCTCCGGCGGCTGCGGCGGAACCATCGGACCGTCCCTCGTCATCGGCGCGGTGGGGGGAGCCTCCTTCGGCCTTCTATTCGGCGACATCTTGCCCGCCGCCGAGGGGCACGCTCCAGCCTACGCCCTCCTGGGGTCCGCCGCCCTCCTGGCGGGGTCGGCGGGGGCACCCCTCGCCTCCGTCGTGATAATCTCAGAGATCGCCGCCGACTACGCCCTCCTCCCGGCCCTCATGATCACCTCCGCCGCCAGCTACGTCGTCGCCTCCATCGGCCTTTCGGGATCGACGATCTTCACCTTCCAGCTCGTGAGGAGGGGCGTCTCCCTGGACGCCGGGGAGGCCCTCCTTGAGGGGGTCTCCGTCCGAGACGCCATGGTCCGGGAGGTCGTCGCCGTGGGGCCGGAGACGACGGTCCGGGAGGCGATGGCGAGGATCTTCGAGGAGAACATCCGAGGGTTTCCCGTCCTGGAGGGGGGCAAGCTCTCCGGGATCGTCACCTTCGACGACCTTCGGCGAGTTCCGGAGGGGCGGCAGGACGAGGTCAGAGTCGGGGAGGTGGCGGTGATGGAGGTGATAGTCGCCTTCCCCGACGAGAATATGAAGAATGTGATGGACCGCCTCTATAAAAACAATGTCGGCCGGCTTCCCGTTGTGGAGCGGGACGATTCAAAGAAGGTGGTAGGGATCGTCACCAGGACCGATGCCATCGCAGCCTACGAGGTCCTGAGCAGAGCTGGGTCGGAACGGGACTGATGACACCTCGGCTGCATGACAGGTCGGCGGCCCTTCCGGGCGGCCCGGGTCCGGGATTCTGATCGATCGATCTTCATCCTCTTATCACCATCCTCTGATCATCTTCTCTCCGCCTCGGCCTCGTAGGCCCGGATGACATCGGTCCTCGTAATCATCCCCACGAGCCTCTTCGGATCGTCGCTTCGCACAACAGGAAGCCTCCCTATCTTGTGCTGGTACATCAGGTCCACGGCGTACTTCGCCGACTGGTCGGGGCGGACGGTGACGACCGCCCTCTCGGCTACGTCGCCGACGGTCAGCTCGTCCTGCTCTTCCGCAGCAACATTCCGGAGGTCATCGAAGGTTACGATCCCGACGAGGTCGCCGTTCTCGACCACGGGAAAGCCGGTGTGGTTGGTCCTGAAGATGAGATCCCGGAGATCCCGGAGGGTCATCTCCGGCCCCACGGCGACGACCTCCCGGGCCATCGCCTCCCCGACCGAGATCCCCTTCAAGACCGGCTGGGGCTGGTCTATAAAGATCCCCTTCTTGCTCAGCTTGATGGAGTAGATCGACTCCCCCCTCATCAGGATCTGGGCTGTCGCGTAGCTGAGGACGCAGGCGATGATGATCGGCGGAAGTCTGCCGTAGCTGCTCGCCATCTCCGGGATCATGACGATGCAGGTGAGGGGCGCCCGGGCGGCTCCGGCGAAGAGGGCCGCCATCCCCAAAAGGCCGTAGACCGTCGGCGACGCCGCCTCCAGGCCCGGAAGGGACGCCTCGGCGAGGAGGCCGAAGGCGACGCCGAAGACGAACCCGATGTAGAGGGAGGGGGCGAAGATGCCGCCGCTCCCTCCGGAACCGACGGTGCAGGAGGTGGCCAGGATCTTGACGAGGCCGAGGGCGACGAGGAAGAGTATCAAATCCGCCGAGGGCGAGAGGGAGGGCATCTCGAAGATCATGGTGATCCCATCGTAGCCGACTCCCATGATCCCGTAGCCGTAGAGGAGGTATCCGCCGATCCCGGCGACGATCCCCCCGATGGCGGGCTTGAGGATCTTCGGGACCCGTAGCCCTTCGAAGAGGTCTTCGACCGAGTAGAAGAACCTCACCCAGGAGAAAGCGAGGGCCCCGAATATCGGTCCGAGGACGAAGCAGAGGAGGAGGTCCTGGGTGCCGAAGGCGAAGTCGGGATTGGTGAAGGCCGGGGCGGGGGCGATGATGGTGCCCGCCACCGCCGCCCCGACGACCGCCGAGAGGAGGATCGGGACCGAGTCGCCGATCCTGAACCGCCTCGCCACCACCTCCATGCTGAAGATGGCGCCGCCCATGGGGGCGTTGAAGGTTCCGGCCACCCCCGCGGCGACGCCGCAGACCGTCAGGAGCTTGAGGTCCCTTGAGCCGAGGCGGAAGACCTGGCCTATGAGAGAGCCGAAGGAGGCTCCGATCTGGGCGATCGGCCCCTCCCGCCCGGCGCTCCCGCCGCTCCCGATGATCACCGCCGAGGCGAGGATGAGGAGAAACCCGACCCGCTTTCGGATCTGGCCGCCGCCGACCTGGAGGCTCTCGATGATCTGGGGGACGCCGTGCCCCTTAGCCTCGGGGGCGAGGAGGCAGACGATCGGCCCGACGATGAGCCCTCCGACGATCGGATAGAGGATGACGGAAACGCCCGGCCCCGCCGCGGGATCGATCCCCGAGAAGAATATGCCGTGGATGAAATCGATGACGGTTCGAAAGAGGATCGCCCCGGCTCCTCCCGCTATCCCGATCAGTATCGCCAGCATGTCGAGGTAGGCCCACCTGTAGGTCTGCGATGCTCTCCGGATGAGGCCGCAGACGGCCCCTCTATCTTCATTCAAGGCGATCGCCTTAGCAAGGGCTTCATGATCCTTCCCTATCGGGGAGGTCGCGCCGCCTCTTTAGCTTTTCCCGGCGGTCATTTATGGAGGCGTCTTCGAAAATATCGGCGATGGCTTAGAATAGAGTCGATTGCTTTTTACCCTCGTCTCATCCGCTAGCCCCGTCTCGGAGAGTCTGGGGTCGGGGGCGTCGGCGGATCTTTTCGGGGGCATGGAGGTCGGACGGCTTCGGGTCGTCGGTCGGGATCGATGGGCTAGAGCGAAAGGATGAAGTCGCCAAAGCGAAATTCCTTCTAAGGAATGGAGAGGAGGAGAGGGAGACGCCGGGAAACAACAGCGAGATCGAGAAGAGGTTGTGGGATGGTGCCGACGAGCTGAGGGCAAACTCGAAGCTCAAATCATCGGAGTATGCGCTTCCGGTATTGGGGCTGATATTCCTCAAGTACGCCGATTACAGGTTCACCAAGGCCAAAAAGGAGCTTGAGGGAATCGAGGGAAAGAGCACCGGCCGGAGGCGCACCATCGGCAAGACCGACTACCAGGCGCGGGGGGTCATGTACCTTCCCGAAGAGGGGCGGTACTCGAACCTGATGAAGCTTCCCGAGGGCGAGGAGATCGGGCGGAAGATCCGGGAAGCCATGAGGGCGATCGAGGCCGAGAACGAGGACCTGAAAGGCGTTTTACCCCAGAGCGAGTACAACCGGCTGGACAACCTCTCCCTCGTGTCGCTGCTCAAGGTATTCAACCTGCGGGAGGAGGTTCTGGACGCCGACGACGACCTCTTCGGGGACATCTACCAGTACTTCCTCGGCAAGTTCGCCATGAGCGAGGGGCGGAGGGGCGGCGAGTTCTTCACCCCCACCACCGTCGTCAAGCTGATCGAGAACGTGATCCAGCCCTTCCACGGCCGGGTCTACGACCCCGCCTGCGGGTCTGGCGGCATGTTCGTCCAGGCGGCCCATTTTCTCAAGGACCACGGAAAGGACCCTTCCTCGGAGCTGAGCTTCTTCGGCCAGGAGAAGATCACAGAGACGGTCCGGCTCTGCAAGATGAACCTCGCGGTCCACGGCCTCTCAGGCCAGATCAAGGAGGCGAACACCTACTACGAGGACGTCCACGAGAGCCGGGGCAAGTTCGATTTCGTGATGGCAAACCCGCCCTTCAACGTCAACAACGTCGATCACGACCGGATCAAGGACGACCCCCGCTTCTCCCTCGGGATTCCGAACGTCGACAACGCCAACTACATCTGGATTCAGACCTTCTACAGCGCCCTCTCGACGAAGGGCCGGGCGGGGTTTGTGATGGCGAACTCCGCCAGCGACGCCCGAGGCTCGGAGCTTGAGATTCGAAAGAAGCTGATCTTGGCGAAGGCCGTCGACTTCATGATCGCCGTGGGGTCGAACTTCTTCTACACCGTCACCCTGCCCTGCACCCTCTGGTTCTTCGACCGGGGGAAGAGGACGGCCCCCGACCCCTCCAGATCTGAAAAGGTCCTCTTCATCGACGCCCGGCACATCTACCGCCAGATCGACCGCGCCCACCGGGAGTTCACGCCCGACCAGATCGAGTTCATCGCCAACATCGCCCGCCTCTACCGGGGCGAGGAGATCGAGACGAAGGAAGGCAGCGGACCCATGATGAAAGAGCGCTTCCCCGACGGCGTT
>CAZHAO010000119.1:0-6372 GCA_964530375.1 uncultured Methanotrichaceae archaeon | reverse complement strand
TGCAGCTCTTCCAGCATCAGCCGGACAATGCTGCCGATCTCGCCGACATTCAGCCGACTCCCTTCGAGATCGACGGGATCACCATCCCCGGAGTCCAGGTGGCGACGGACCATCCCGCCATCTCCTGCATGGCCTCCCAGTGCGCCATGTGGCAGATCAAGGCGGGCAAGTACTTCGGGATGGGCTCCGGCCCCGCCCGGGCCCTGGCGAGGAAGACGAAGGAGCTTTACGAGGCCCTGGAGTTCGAGGAGTTCGCAGACGTGGGCGTCCTGTTTATCGAGTCGGACTGTCTCCCCGACGAAGAGGCCGCCGAGAAGATCGCCGACGCCTGCGGCATCGATCCTGCCGACCTCCGCCTCGCCGTCGCCCCCACCGACTCGGTGGCGGGGCTCGTCCAGGTCTCGGCCCGGGTCGTGGAGACCGGGCTGCACAAGCTCTTCACCATGGGCTTTGACATCAGGTCGATCAAGACCGGCTGGGGCAGGGCTCCGATAGCCCCCGTCGTCGGCAAGGCCACAAAGTGCATGGGTGCCTCCAACGACGCCATCATCTACGGCGGCGAGACCTACTACGCCGTCGATTACGAGCCCTTCGACGAGCTTTTAGGATACCTGAAGGCGACCCCCTCCAACACCTCCAGAGACTACGGGGCGCCCTTCTACAAGACCTTCAAGGAATGCGGCTTCGACTTCTTCAAGGTGGATCACAACGTCTTCGCCCCCGCCAGGGTCGTCATGAACGACCTCAAGTCCAGGCGGACCCTGGTGGCCGGAAGGCTGAACCCCGCCGTCCTCAAGGAGTCCTTCGGCTTTGAGGCCGCAAACCGGGAGGGCTGAAGTCGAAGGCAGGGGCGAGGGCGATACGAGAAACCCCTCCCATCTCCCTCTGATGTTTCATCCCAAATCTCCCGAAGATATCGAGAGCATCTCAGAGGGAGACCGAAGTTCGTTGGAGGTGGCAGGGACCCAGACCGACTCGTAGTCGTCGCTGTACAGCAAAAAATCCTTTTTGGGCCTTTCTGCCGTGACCGCCTCGAGGATCATGGTGTGAGGATCTGTCACCTTCCGCCCGGAGATCCTGTGGTCCCCCGGCGTGAAGATCGCCGTGACGTCGGCATCCTCGGCGGCGCACCAGCCGTCCCAGGGGAAGTCGTGGAGTTCGCAGCCGGCGACGTAACCGCCGTCTATGTAATACTCCTGGTCAGCGGACCCCCCAAAACGGTCCATCTCGTTGCCGATGACCGAAATCCGGGCCTCTCGAACGGTGCAGTCGGGGACCACCAGGTTCAGGTCGAAGTCGCTGCCGAAGGAGTAGCTTATCATGTGGTAAATGCCGGCGTCTTCGGCGTAGTGCTCGGCGGCGTTCAGGGCCGTCGACCGATTGTACTCGGAGACGTTCGCCCCGGCTGCCTCCATCATCTCCATCACCTTCAGGACCTCTCCGGCGAGGGCGTCTCTCGTCCCGAGGCTGAAGGGGCTCGTGCTCGCGACGACGACGGTGCCGTCATCGGAGAGGAAGGCCCAGTCTCTCCTGCAGCAGGAGCTGCATTCGGAGAACCTCCAGAGGATGGTAGAGCCGTCCTCCTCCTCCACCTCGTGGACCTGTCTTATGATCTCTGCGAGGGCGGCGAAGTCGAAGTCGAGGTCCAGACGCGTCGAGACCCCAGAACGGAACTCTGCAACGTCCAGGATCGCCCCCTCGATCTTCAGCCTCTCTTCAAACCCGCTCCTCCTCTGGTAGACGACCTCGGAGCCGGGACCTCCCAGCTCGAAGATGCCGGCCGTCCTGGACTTGACGTCAAAGGAGGTCGACCAGGTCTCGCCGGCCGATACGTCGCCAGCATCCCAGCTGAGAGTCCTATTTCCCTCGCGGGTCTCGGTGGTGGCGGGCGCCGCCGAGTAGCCGAAGGCCTCCACCTCTTGGGGAAGGACGTACCTGACGGCGACGTCCCTTCCGACGACGTTTATCACCTCTTCGCCGATGGCCCCGTAGATCGACTCGAGGGCGGAGCTGTCGCAGGCTTCGCGGTATCTCCCACCCGTCGCCTCGGCCATATCCTCCAGGCTCTTTTTCGCCCGCGAGTCGGCGAGCGAAAGGCCGATGGTGTAGATCACGATACCCTCGCCTTTGGCTCTATCGGTCTGGGAGCCGGTCCTTCCGCTGGGGGCGTAATCCCCCTCGCCGTCGGATAATAAGACCACGAAAAGAGCCCTCTCGTCCGTCGAGTTCGCAGTCAGTAGGTCTATCGCCTCTTTTAGCCCCCGGTCCATATTAGTCCCGTCGGCGCTGTCCACCCTCCCGATCGCCTCCAGAACGCGAGGGAACTCTCCCGTCGGAGGGATGGAGAAGTCGACGTCGTCGTCGAAGCTGACGAGCCCCACCCTGTCCCGGGCGGGGTCCATCTTCATGACGAAGGTCCGGGCGGCGTCGAGCCGCTTCCCCCCGGGGTCGGTCTCCGTCATGCTGGCGGAGCTGTCGATGGCCAGGATCACGTCGATGGGCATGGTCCTGTTCGGCCCCTCCCCGGCCACGGTCAGGGTCACCCTTCCGACGGTCGGCCCCCTCGCCGAGGTCGCCGGCCAGATCTGGTCTGGGGAGACCTCTTGAGAGACGGTCAGGTTCGCCTGGCCGATATCGACAACCAGGGCCAGGATCAGCGCCGCGAGAAGTGTTCGCCTTGGGATCATGGGAAATCGTCCATATTTCTGTTGATGGCGACTTCAGCGCCTAAAAAGATATTCTTTGAATGATTGAAAGAGAGCAGAGGTGAGGCTCTGGGCGCGGTCCCGCCCCACCAAAGAGGGCGATCCCATCACCCAACACATGAGGGCGTTCTGCGTGAAGCTGATGGACGACTACGAAGAGGATTAGGGAGGGATGAGACGTCTGACCTTTTTCTTCGGCCCTTCGCCTTCACCATACCTTCCCCGCGAGGCAGTACCTGAATAGCAGCTTCAGAAGGGGCGCGTACTTCGGCTTTGCAATGCCGGGATGGCGGAGGCCCCGCCATACGAGCCCGGGGCTCGCGGTGACCTTGAGGCCGGGAAATACGAGGCCGTTCATGGCGGTCCCTAGCCGGCATAGTTCCTCGTTCGATAGGTTCGCCACAACGTCTCTCGCCTTCAGGTGGAGGTCGGAGGCGACGAAGTCTTTTCTCATCCTCGATTCGTATTCGATCTTCTTTGTCTCGCCCCGGAGAAACCGATCGATGGCATCGGCGGCGATCCGGGCCGACCTCGCCGCCGGGTAGAGGCCGCCGCCGGTGAAGGGGTTTGTGAGCCCCCCGGCGTCGCCGATCAAAACGGCCCTCCCCTTTTGGAGCCTTCCGGCGAAGCCGAGGGGTATGGCGCCCCCGTTCCTCTCCACGATCTCGCCCTCGATCCCGTACTTCGATATGAACCTCTCCAGGGTGGGGAAGGTGCCGAAGCAGCCGACGTTGGCGGTCCCAACCTCGCTTTTGGGGAAGATCCAGCAGGAGTACGAATAGCAGTTTTGAGTGGTGCGGGAGCCGAGGGGGCAGAGGTCGTGGTCGATGTAGGCGTATATGGTGTCATCTTCGGGCCATCTCATCTCCACCTGGGCCGCGGGAACGAGCCGGTTTTTCTCGCCCATGGACCTTGCGACCCGCGAGGCAGGACCGTCGGCCCCGACGATCGCCTCGGCCCTGATCGTCTCTCCTCCCCGGAGGCTGACCTCCCCGGATTCCGGGTCGATCTCCTCGACCTTCTGGCCGAGGGCGACCTCGGCCCCCGAACGCTCCGCCTGCCTCAGAAGATGCTGGTCGAAGCGGGGCCGATCGAGCATGAACACGTCCCCCCTAACCCTGTAGCTCGTGCTGTTCGGGAATACGACCTCCAGGTAGCTGGCCCTGCCGGTGATGAAGTCGCCGATCGGGGTTGAGAACTCCGGATAGCATGCGGCGAAGAGCCCCTCGGCGCACTGCTTGGGGACCCCCACCACCTCCTTTCGATCGATGAGGACGACCTCGTGCCCCATCTCAGCGAGGAAGCGGGCCGCGGTGCTCCCGGCGGGTCCCGCCCCCACCACCGCCACCGAGTACACGCCCTCACCTTCTCCTGAGATAAAATCAAGCTTTCGATTCGGGCGGCAGGGACCCGAAGAGTTTATCGTCTGGAAGTTCGTCCGAGAAGCTATGAGCATCCCCCGTCTCCTCAGATCGAAGCCCAAGCCGAGGATCGCCGAGAGCCCTCCGGTGACCCTCCTGGACCTGAAGAAGGAGCCCTACTACATCGTCGCCTCTGTGGAGGTGGGCAACAGCACAACAAAATGCATCCTCACCGCCACCAACATGAATAACGGTCAGACCCGGATCGTCAACAAGACTGTGAAGATGACCCGGGACGTCCGGAGGCCGAAGCCCGGGGAGGAGGTATTCGCAAAGACCCTCTGCGGCACCCCCCTCACCAGGGAGTCGGTATCGGAGCTGGTCCGTGACACCCTCATCGAGAGCCATGCCACGGCGGGGCTCTCCATCAGCCACGACCTGAACTTCGTCGTCCGATCGACGGGGGTCGTCGCAGGCTTCTCCTCGCCGGACGAGGTGGGAACCTTCATCCAGGCCCTCGCCGACGGCTGCCTCATCGCCGGGGTCCCTCCGAGGCTGATGACCCCGGCGATGTCGATCCACAACATCCCCGATCGGTTCCGCCCCTACAGCCTGATGGAGAAGATCGTCTTCAACGGCCCCGTCGCCTCGGTCTTCCCGCCGAAGGGCTCGACGGGGGTCGAGATCGTCGCCAACGAGATGGAGGGGGAGCTGGCCACCGCCGGCATCAAAGAGGGGTCCAAGTGGACCGACGTGGACTTTCGAAACCCCTGCCTCTCCCTCGACTTCGGAACGACCCTCGACGGCAGGATCACCTCCGCGGAGCTTCCCTACTCCAACACCATCGGCAACTTCTGCGGCCTCGCTGGAGCGATACCCGACGCCCTCATCCAGGGGACGGGGCTCGTCGACCCCCAGACGGGGACCACCCTGGACCTCTTCAGTGGAAAGAAAGTGAAGATCGATAAAACCGCCCGGGACTACGCGAGGGTGATCGACGAGCAGATCAGAGTCGAGAGGGTTCCCCTAGGAAGGACCAGATACGGCAGCGTTCCCGTCAACCCCGCCGCCGCCGCAAAGATCGGGGTCGCCCTCATCGGCTGCGACGTCGGCGAGAACGGAAGCCAGCTCAACCGGCTCTCCCAGATCGGAAGGGAGATCCACCAGGAGAAGGGGCTCAAGACCCTCTTTGGAGCCATCGACGTCGCCGCGGCTCATACCGCCCGGCGTCTCGTGGAGGTGGCGCTGGAGGCGGGGCTCGTCACCAAAGATGCGGCGATAGGCATCACCGGCAGGGCCGGGATCACCGGAAACAAGCCCGACCTGATCCTGGAGGAGATCGGCCAGCTCGGCCTCTACGACCAGCCGGAGAAGAACATCGTCTTCGTCGACGACGGCCTCGCCCGGGGTGCGGCGGTGATGGCGAGGTGCATGAACTCCATGGGGACTCCGAAGCACCCCATGGGTGGCCTCCGGGGCGGTGGCTGCATCCTAAAGCAGAGGATCGATTACGAGGCGAGGACCTGAAAGTCGTCGGGGCTTGGGAACCTGCGGGAGAATCAGATGAGCTTCGAGATGGCTGAACCGAAGAAGGGGAGGAGGATCAGCCCATGAGGAGGCTTTACGAAGAAGAGGCAAAGGATGCCCCCCCCCTCAGGAGGGGGCGAGGAGAAGAGGCTGACGGCGCTCTACCCAAAGCCCCAGGAGGGGGAGAGGATACCCATATCCATACTCGGGGCGGAGAAGAGGAGGATCGGCTGGTCCCCCGAGGAGAGGAAGAGTGTCTCCATCGACGACGAGACCGACCTTGGACCCCTCAAGAGGGTGAGGGAGATAAACGAGGTCCAGATCTTCAACTGGCTCACCGGAAGGGAGGGGGTGATCGAGCTTCCCGACCGGGAGATGGAGGAGCTCAAGACCCTCATCGAAGCCAAGAACGGAGAAGAGCTCGTCTATTCTCGGGAGAAGGTGAAGGGGAAGCTGAAGCCGAGGTTCGACCTCGACGAGGAGAGGGAGCCCCGGCGCTGGCTCCTCTCGGAGCGGCTCTGAAGGCTAAAAGGGAGAGACGCTTTCAATCGGTCTGACACGCCCAAGAGGGATAAAAATTCGGTATTGGTGCTCGATAACGGATAAGACGAAGGGAGCATCCCAACGGCTTTATATCGGGAACGCCAAAATCTTTCAAGATGATGAGGCTGAAAGCCTCCGTCTCCGGAAGAATCCAGATGACGGGCTACAGGGCTAGAGTCGTCGCCCTGGTCAGAGGCTTTTGGACTCGCCTGCTTCCTCCAAAACCTTTTCATTTT
>CAZHAO010000118.1:0-6378 GCA_964530375.1 uncultured Methanotrichaceae archaeon | reverse complement strand
CCACGGCGACGACGGCCACGTCCTTGTTGTGAGAGACCTCCCTCACGATGGTGGTGGGAAACTCGGCCCGCAGGGCGATCTCGGCGGCCTCGACCTGAGGCTCGTCGACGACGACGGATATGTTCGCCTCGCTGGAGCCCTGGCTGATCATGATGATGTTAACACCGGAGTTGGCGAGGGCCGAGAAGGCCCGCGCGGCGATGCCGGGGGTCCCGATCATCCCGGCGCCGGATATCGTCAGGAGGGCGACGTTCTTCGAGAGGGTGACGGCCTTTATCACCTCCTCTTTGGCGACCCCCTCTTTGACTATCAGGGTGCCGGGGTCCTGGGGGTCGAAGGTGCACTTCACCCGGACGGGGATACCGTTTCTGATGGCCGGCTCGATGGCCCGGGGGTGGAGGACCTTAGCCCCGAAGTAGGACATCTCCATCGCCTCTCTATACGATATTACGGGGATGTTCTTCGCCTCGGAGACGATCCGGGGGTCTGTGGTCAGAACGCCGGTGGTGTCCTTCCAGAACCAGATCTCGTCCGCCCCGATGGCGGCCCCTATCAGCGACGCCGAATAGTCCGAGCCACCCCGTCCCAAGGTCGTGATGTTCCCCCTCTCGTCCTCGGCGATGAACCCCGTCACCACCGGCACCCCATCGATGGGGGTGAGCCTCGAGGCGAGGAGGTCGTAGGTCTTCTCCAGGGGCTTTGCGTTCCCGTACTCGCTGTTGGTGATGATCCCGGCCTCGCCCCCGGAGTAGTGCCTGGACTTGAGGCCCAGGTCCCTCAGGACCCCGGAGAGGATCGGGGCCGCCAGCCTCTCGCCGAAGCTCGATATCCTGTCTATGGACCGGGGCGACAGCTCGCCGAGGTAGCAGATGCCGATGTACGCCTTCTCCAGCTCGCCAAGCCTCTGGATGATGGTCTCCTTCAGCTCCTTTACGATCTCGGGGTCCCTGACCGCCTCCATCAGGGCCTGGACGTGCCTTTTGCTCAGCCTGTCTACGAAGGTCACTATATCCTCGACCTTCCCGCCGTTGGCCGAGGCCCTGGCGCACTGGAGGAGGTCGTCGGTGACCCCGCCCAGGGCGGAGGTAACGACGATGATCTCGTTATCTTTGCTCAGGCTCTTCACCAGCTCTCCGACTTTTCGGAGCTTCGCCCCGTCGGCCACCGACGATCCGCCAAACTTCATTACCAAGCGTGCCATCTTGAAAACCCTGTGAACGTCCCGTCACATCGATATAAGCTTTACTCAAAGTTTTATAATTAAAGTTCTATTCTGGGCATATCGCTGGAGCTGGCAAGCCGGACTTTGCTTTCTCGACTCGGCCATCGTAGATCGGATCGGGAGTCTGAGCCTTCCAGCAGGGGATCTGAAGCAGATATGCAAATGACGAGGCGACGGAAAAAATCGATCGTGGCGACCTCATGAGAGGCCGTCATCGATGGCCGAAGGCTTATATAGGTGTACGAAAATGGAACCGAGACTCCAAGATTAGAGAAGCTTAGATTCAGGGCTTTATCTCAAATTTCGCGAGGCTTGATATGGGCAAGAGGAAGAAGATAGCTGAGCGCGTAACGGCGCTGATGGACAAGCCAGAGAAGATCAGAAACATCGGCATCGTCGCGCATATCGATCACGGCAAGACCACATTATCTGACAACCTGCTTGCAGGAGCCGGCATGATCTCCATGGAGCTGGCGGGCAAGCAGCTATTTATGGACTTCGACGAGCTGGAGCAGGCGCGAGGGATCACCATCGACGCCGCCAACGTCTCCATGGTCCACGATTACAAGGGTGAGGAGTACCTCATCAACATGATCGACACCCCAGGCCACGTCGACTTCGGCGGCGACGTCACCAGGGCTATGCGGGCCGTCGACGGCGCCGTCGTCGTCGTGGACGCTGTGGAGGGCGCCATGCCCCAGACCGAGACGGTCCTTCGGCAGGCCCTCAAAGAGAACGTCCACCCAGTCCTCTTCGTCAACAAGGTCGACCGGCTATTAAACGAGCTGAAGGTGGACAAGCAGGAGATGCAGATCCGTTTGGGCAAACTTATCGACAACATAAACAAGCTCATTCGGGGGATGAACGAGGAGAAGTACAAGGCTGGCTGGAGGGTTGATGCCGCCAATGGGAGCGTCGCATTTGGGTCGGCCCTCTACAACTGGGCGATCAGCGTACCCCAGATGAAGAGCACCGGGATCGGCTTTGGCGAGGTCTACGACTACTGCCAGGCCGGAGATATGAAGACCCTGGCCCAGAAGTGCCCGCTGTACGTAGCCGTCAACGACATGGTCATACGATTCCTCCCAAGCCCCCTCAAGGCCCAGAAGGAGCGTGTCGGGGTCATCTGGCACGGCGACAAAAGCAGCAAGCTCTACAAGTCCATGGAGACCTGCGACCCCGCAGGTCCCGTCGCCTTCATGGTGACAGACATCTCCGTCGACCCCCACGCAGGCGAGGTCGCCACGGGCAGGCTCTTCTCGGGGACCCTGGAGAGGGGGATGGAGCTCAATATATCCGGCGTCGCCAAGCCCAACCGCGTCCAGCAGACGGGGATATTCATGGGCGCCGACAGGATCGAGGTGGAGAAGATCCCCGCCGGGAACATCGCTGCAGTGACGGGCCTCCGGGACGCCTTCGTCGGGTCCACCGTATCCTCGGACAGGGACGCCACCCCCTTCGAGGACATCAAGCACGTCAGCGAGCCCGTGGTCACCGTGGCCGTCGAGGCGAAGAACACCCGCGACCTTCCCAAGCTGGTGGAGGTTCTGAGGCAGGTCGCGAAGGAGGACCCGACCCTCAACATCACCATCAACGAGGAGACCGGCGAGCACCTGATGGCCGGGATGGGCGAGCTCCACCTGGAGATCGTCGCCTATCGGATCCAGAGGGACAAGGGCGTCGAGATCACCACATCGCCTCCCATCGTCGTCTACCGAGAGTCGATAACGGGAAAGACGGCCGGGCCCGTCGAGGGGAAGTCCCCCAACCACCACAACCGCTTCTACATCGAGATCGAGCCCCTGGAGCCCGAGGCGGTGGCTGCCATCAAGTCCGGCGAGGTCTCCATGAAGATGGAGGAGCTGGAGCGGAGGAACATCCTCATCAGCAAGGGGATGGACAAGGAGGAGGCCCGGAACATCACCGGCATCTTCGAGTCCAACGTCTTCATCAACATGACCAAGGGCGTCCAGTACCTGAGAGAGACGATGGAGCTGATGCTGGAGGGCTTCGTCGAGGCGACGAAGAACGGCCCCATCTGCAGAGAGCCGGTCCAGGGCGTAAAGGCGAGGCTGATAGATATCAAGCTCCACGAGGACGCCATCCACCGGGGACCCGCCCAGGTCATCCCCGCCGTTCGACAGGCGGTCCAGGCCGGGATCCTCATGGCGAACCCCACCCTCCTGGAGCCCTTCCAGAACGTCTTTATACAGGTTCCACAGGAGCAGATGGGCGGGGCCATGTCAGAGATCCAGGGCCGGAGAGGCATGATCCTGAGCATGGAGACCGAGGGCGACATTATCATCATCAAGGCGAAGGCGCCGGTCGCTGAGCTCTTCGGGTTTGCGGGAGCGATCCGGGGGGCCACCGAGGGGAGGTCCCTCTGGAGCACGGAGTTCGCCGGCTTTGAGCCTATACCCCCAGCGGCGATGGTGGAGACTGTCCGCCAGATCCGGGGCCGCAAGGGTTTAAAGACCGAGATGCCTAAGCCCAGCGATTACCTGAAGGCTTGAGGCCTTCTCTGAAAAGATTTAAACGGAAGAGACGTAAATACGGAGTTGAAAGTTAACCGGAGGAGATAAAGATGGCAGCACAGAAGCCACATTTGAACCTGGCGTTCATCGGACACGTCGACCACGGGAAGTCCACTCTCGTAGGCAGACTGATGTTCGAGTCCGGCGCGGTTTCTCCACATATCATCGAGCAGTACAAGAAAGAGGCCGAGGCCAAGGGGAAGGGGAGCTTCGAGTTCGCCTGGGTCATGGACAGCCTCAAAGAGGAGCGAGAGAGGGGCGTCACCATCGACATCGGCCACCAGAGGTTCGACACCGACAAGTACTACTTCACCATCGTCGACTGTCCTGGCCACAGAGACTTCATCAAGAACATGATCACCGGCGCCAGCCAGGCCGACGCCGCGGTCCTGGTGGTCGCAGCCCCCGACGGCGTTATGGCCCAGACGAGAGAGCACGTATTCCTTGCGAGAACCCTCGGGATCAACCAGCTCATCATCGCGGTGAACAAGATGGACGCCGCCAAGTACGGCGAGGCGAGGTTCAAGGAGGTCAAGGACGAGATAAGCAAGCTTCTCCAGATGGTCGGATACAAGGTCGCAGAGATACCCTTCTTGCCCGTATCCGCCTTCATCGGCGACAACGTCATCAATCGCGGAGAGAACCTCAAGTGGTTCAGCGGCCCCACCCTTCTGGAGGCGCTGAACAGCCTCAAGGAGCCCGAGAAGCCCACCAACCTGCCTCTGCGACTCCCCGTCCAGGACGTCTACACCATCTCCGGCGTCGGGACCGTCCCCGTGGGCCGGGTCGAGACCGGGATCATCAAGAAGGGCGATAAGATCATCTTCGAGCCCGCCGACGTCACCGGCGAGGTGAAGACCATCGAGATGCACCACGAGGAGGTCGAAGAGGCCCTCCCCGGAGACAACATCGGCTGGAACGTGAGGGGCATCGGAAAGAAGGACATCAGGAGAGGCGACGTCTGCGGACATGTCGATTCGCCGCCGACGGTGGCCAAGGAGTTCACCGCCCAGATCGTGGTCCTTCAGCATCCGAGCGCCATCTCTGCGGGTTACACCCCCGTCTTCCACTGCCACACCGCCCAGATCGCCTGTACCTTGACTGAGATCAAGGCCAAGCTCGACCCCAGGACCAGTGCGGTGAAGGAGCAGAACCCCGCCTTCATCAAGGCTGGCGATGCCGCCATAGTCACCGTCATGCCCACAAAGCCGATGGTGATCGAGAAGGTCAAGGAGATCCCCCAGCTGGGCAGGTTCGCCATCAGGGATATGGGCCAGACGATAGCAGCGGGCATGTGCATGAACGTCACCCCCCGCTAACTCAAATTTTTCTGGTGTTTGAGTTATGCAGAAGGCAAGAATTCGGCTATCTGGGACCGATCCCCGCTCCCTGGACGAGATCTGCAGCCAGGTGAGGGGGATCGCCCAGAGGACGGGCGTGCACATGGCGGGACCGATCCCATTGCCCACAAAAAGGATGGTGGTTCCCACGAGAAAGAGCCCCGACGGGGAGGGGACCGCCACCTGGGACCACTGGGAGATGCGGGTCCACAAGAGGATGATCGACCTGGACGCCGACGAGCGGGCTCTCCGCCAGCTGATGCGGATCCAGGTTCCCAAGAACGTCAACATCGAGATAGTGCTGGAATCTTAGCTGGACTCGTAGTATAGTCTGGATAACACGGAGGCCTCCGGAGCCTCAGTCCCGGGTTCAAATCCCGGCGAGTCCGCTACAGCCCTTTTTTTGTTTTTTTACCGTCGGCCTTTGCTCATCTTCCCTCTCGTACCTTCGCCCTCGCCTCTCTTCGGCTGCATCGCCGTTCTCCCATCGTATCGGCCTTTGGCAAAAGGTTCATAGCCTCCGAGGATTTTGTTCCTCCCCGAGAGAAGGATCGGCGTGGGATGACGATGATTACAGGAGAAGATGTAGATCACATAAGCTGGCTGGCCAGCATAAAGGTCGCCGAGGATGAGCGGGAGGCTTTCGTCGCCTCGTTCAACTCGGTCCTGGATTACTTTCATCAGCTCGACGAGCTCGACACCGAGGATGTGGAGCCCACCTACAGGGTCGTCGACCTCACCAACGTCTTCCGGGAGGACGAGGTGAGAGAGTCCCTCTCCTCGGAGGAGTCGCTTTCAAACGCTCCGCGGACGGAGAACGGCTACTTCAAGAGCCCCAGGATCGTGTGATCGTCATGCTGAGGATGCTGATGGAGGAGCTGGCGACGGGAGCTTCTGCCGAGGAGATGGCATCGGCCCTATTCGAGAAGATCAAAAAGAGCAGGCTCAACGCCTACAACATTCTATCCGAGGACTCGGCCCTCGAAAGGGCCCGGGAGTTTGATCGCTCGCCCTGGACAGGGCTTATGGCCGGGGTCCCCATAGCGATCAAGAACTCCATCTCGACGAGGGGGATCGAGACGAACTGCTCGTCGAGGATCCTCTCAGGGTACATACCGCCCTACGACGCCACCGTCATTGAGAGGCTGAAGGAGGAGGGCGCCATCATCGTCGGCAAGACGAACATGGACGAGTTCGCCATGGGGACCTCCACCGAGACGAGCCGCTTCGGCCCGACAAGAAACCCCTGGGACACCGATCGGGTCCCCGGCGGCTCCTCCGG
>CAZHAO010000117.1:0-6392 GCA_964530375.1 uncultured Methanotrichaceae archaeon | reverse complement strand
AAATAGGTTTTAGCCGAAGAGGGCGCCGAGCCCCTCGATCCCGCTCTCTTCAGCCTCTTCTTTGTCTTCCTTGGTCTCTTCAGCTTCGGCAGCCGCTTTCGCTCCACTTGCGGGGGCTGCTGCGGCCGGAGCGGCTGCCACGGCCACGCTGGGCGCCTTGGAGAGGACTTCCTCGATGTTCACGCCCTCGAGGGCGGAGACGAGCGCCTTGATCCTGACCTCGTCGGGGGCGACGCCCGCTGCGCTGAGTATGGTCTTTATGCCCTCCTCGGACACTTCTTTACCTGAGCTGTGAAGCATTAATGCTGCATATACGTATTCCATCTTAATCCACCTCTTCTTCTCGATCAGCCAAACAGGGCGGAGAGTCCGCCAAGTCCGGCCTCTTCATCCTCTTCTTTCTCGGCCTTTTCGGCCTTCTCTTCGGTCTTCTTCGCCGGGGCGGCGGCGACGGGCGCCTCCGCCGGGCCGCCTTCCACCAGGTTGGTCAAAACTGACGCGTCCGCAGCCGCCCTCGCGAGCAGCGCCTCCATCATGCTGGGGACGGGGATCGCGCACTCCAGGACCAGGTTTCTGGCCTTCGAGGCCGCCCTCGTAAGAAGGGGACCGATGGTGGTCGGCGTGGCGTAGCCTATCTCCACTGCGAGGCCCAGGGCCTGCCCCGAGGCGGTGCTCATCTGAGATAGGATGGCTTCGGTGTCGATGGTGAGATCCTCGGGCCTGAAGACGAGACCGCCCTCGTAAACGGCCAAAAGCTCGAGTCCCACCTTCCTCGGGAATATTTCCATCGTCGCCAGAACTTCAGCCAGCTGGGCTGATACCGTCTCCCCCTCCTCGGCCACCACCTTCGTCTCGTTGATGACCACCTTGCCGCTCTTTATGGCGGCGGGAATTCCGGCGCTCTGGAGCTTGCCCACCATGGGGCCCGGAGAGAACGAGGTCTCGCCCTTCTCGATGACGATATCGGCAGGGGCCTTCCCGCCGGCCTTGATCGGCATCGGCTGCTTTTTTCCCTCCAGCATCTTGTAGAGCTTGAAGGGGTTTGTGTCGGTGAATATGAAGGCTGTCTGGGCTTCGATCGCGTCTGCCAGAGGCGAGACGTCATCGGAGCACCTCTCTATCGCCCGGCGGGCGATGTTGTTTCTGACCATCTTGATGGTGGCCACATCCCTCAGCACAGCTCTCAGTTCTTGGAGCTGCTTTGCGGGGATGTCTGTCAAGCCCACCAGCCCGACGACGGGTGACTCGCCTATCCTCTCGACCAGATCCTCTACCTCTCTGATCTTCCATTCTGGGACGTGCTCTGTACGGCGTACCTGGACGGACATCTCAAATCACCTTTACCGCAGGGCCCATGGTGGTCTTCACGTAGACGGACTTGAGGTTCTGCTTTCCGTCCTTGAGGGTCTGCTCCAGCTTCGTCGTGACGGCCTCTACGTTCTCTGCGATCTCCTGGACATCCATATCCCTGGAGCCGACGGCCATGTGGAAGGTAAGCCGGTCTCGAGACCTCAACCTCACCAGGTTTTTCTGTCTCTTGATAATGGGCGCTACGTCCACGTTCGGAGGCAGGGGCATGGGCATCTTCCCCCTCTTTCCCAGGATGGGGCCCAGCTTCTTTCCGATCGTCGGCATGAGGCTCGTCTCGGCGATGAAGTAGGTGTACTCGTCGGCGATCTTTCTTGCTCGCTTCTTGTCATCGCCAAGCTCATTCAGCTCGTCTGGAGATATCACCAGATCAGCCTCTGCACGCTGAGCGAGAAGAGCAGTCTCGCCGCGCGCGAATACCGCGATCTTTGCAGACCTGCCGCGGCCATGGGGCAGAATTATCTCCTCGTCCACCCTGTTGGCTGGAAGGCTCATGTCGATATTGTGCAAGTTGATCGCCAGGTCGACGCTCTCGTTGAACCTCCTCTCTGGGGCCTCCGAGATCGCCTTCCTGACGGCGTTCTCTATCGTCTTGTTCATCTCAATCCTCCGTAGTCCACGACTTTTTGTCTACTACGGCATCTCAAAAAGAGAGTCCAAATCCCGTCTGCAATCCTCTATAATAACTTTTCGTCTTATGCGAGGAGTTCGTCGAACCTGCCCTCATCGACCGCCGCCTGGGCCTCCTTTCGGGGCATCCCCTCTACAGTGATCCCCATGGTCCCGCAGGTCCCTATGACCTCTTTGGCAGCGTTCTTCAGGGAGACGGAAAGTAGGTTCTTCCTTTTGATTCCCGCGACCTTGACCACCTGGTCCATGGTCAAATTCCCGACCATCTCCAGGGCGTTGCCGGATCCCTTCTCCAGCCCCGCCTCTTTGAGGACCAGCGCCGAGGTTGGGGGGGTTCCTACATCTACCCGGTAATCGGTCCTGCTCTTCACCGTAACCTTGACGGGAACCTGCATCCCGTTCAGGTCTGCGGTCGCCTCGTTGATCTTCTTTACCACATCTGCAACGTTAACGCCTAGAGGTCCTAGGGCAGGGCCCAGCGGCGGTCCTGCGCTGGCCTTTCCACCGGGTACCAACACTTCAACAACATTGGCCAAGAAATTCACCTCTGAATCTCATCTTTGCTGAGGACACGGACGTGGTCACCCCTCACAGTTATGGGGATGGGCACCATCGCCTCGAAGAGCTCTACGGTGATCTCCTCCTTGGCGACGTCTACCCTCTTGACCCTGGCCATCTCGCCCTTGAAAGGTCCCGAGATCAGCTCCACTATGGCACCCTCGTTGATGCCCACCACCGCAGGCTTCGGCGTCAGAAAATGCTCGACCTCTCCGAAGCTGGAGGCGCCTTTTATCACCGATCTTGCGTGAGGCACCCCCTGGATCGCCTCCTCGACGACCTCCGGAGACTTCGCCTCTACGAGGACGTATCCTTTCAGGACGTCGGGGACCAGAAGGGCTGTTATGCCGTACTTCTCTTTCCGCGCCAGCTGGGCGATGAGGTTCGCCACTGAGCGCTCCTGGTTTGCGGTGGTCTTCACTACATATATGCTGGTCTCGGCCATTCTCTCGGAAGACAGTCGAACCGGGTATAAATAGGTTTGTAGCAAGCCGTAGCCTCCTCGTTATCGAATCCGAGGGCGACGGTCTCAGGACCCGATAGCCCGTGGACGCCGGAGCCCGAGATCATGCTGACGGAAGAGGGCTCATTCCGTGATGGTCCGGCCCTTTTTGGGAATACGGTCGGAGGCGTCGATCCCCGAAACGTTCATATAGAAGTTTAAACACCTCGCAACCAATCAGATCAAATGGAGGAAGAAAAAAGATGGCAGGATTGGGGGGAACCCCTGTACTCATACTCAAAGAGGGCAGTCAGAGGACTGCCGGCCGCGAAGCGCAGAAGTCGAACATCATGGCCGCCAAGGCCGTGGCAACCGCCGTAAGGACCACTCTCGGCCCCAAGGGCATGGACAAGATGCTCGTCGACACCCTCGGCGACGTGGTCATCACCAACGACGGCGTCACCATCTTGAAGGAGATGGACATCGAGCACCCGGCTGCCAAGATGATGGTCGAGATCGCCAAGACCCAGGACGACGAGGTAGGCGATGGGACCACCACCGCCGTGGTTCTGGCCGGCGAGCTTCTGAAGAAGGCCGAAGAGCTCCTCGACCAGGAGATCCACCCCACCGTCATCGCTTCGGGATACAGGGCTGCAGCCGAGAAGTCGATGTCGATCCTGAAGGATATGGCGATCAAGGTCTCTCCCGAAGACGACGAGCTTCTGAAGAAGATCGCCATGACCGCCATGACCGGAAAGGGTTCTGGCCTGGCCAGATCCGAGCTGGCGGAGCTCTCCGTCAAGGCCGTCAAGGCGATCGTCGACGAGGACGGCACCGTGGACATCGACAACATCACCGTCGAGAAGAAGGTCGGCGGCGGCATCACCGACTCTCAGCTCGTCTACGGGATGGTCATCGACAAGGAAAGGCTCCACCCCAACATGCCCAAGAAGGTGAAGGACGCCAAGATCGCCCTCCTGAACACGGCCATCGAGATAGAGAAGACCGAGGTCGACGCCAAGATCGAGATCACCTCCCCCGACCAGCTCCAGGCCTTCCTGGACCAGGAAGAGACGATGCTGAAGGATATGGTCAACAAGATCGTCAGCACCGGCGCCAACGTCGTCTTCTGCCAGAAGGGGATCGACGACCTCGCCCAGCACTTCCTCGCCAAGGCCGGCGTCTACACCATCAGAAGGATCAAGAAGAGCGACATGGAGAAGCTGGCGCGGGCCACCGGCGGAAGGATCGTCACCAGCATCCACGATCTTGCAGAGAGCGAGCTGGGCCGGGCCGGCCTCGTCGAGGAGAGGAAGATCGCCGGCGACGACATGACCTTCGTCGTAGAGTGCGAGAACCCCAAGTCCGTATCCATCATCCTGCGGGGCGGGACTGAGCACGTCGTCGACGAGCTGGACAGAGCCATGGAGGACGCCCTTCGGGTCGTCGGAGTGGCCCTGGAGGACGCCCTTCTGATGCCCGGCGGCGGCGCTCCCGAGATCGAGCTGGCCCTGAGGCTGAGAGAGTACGCGGCCACCGTCGGCGGACGAGAGCAGCTCGCCATCGAGGCCTTCGCCGAGGCCCTCGAGATCATACCCAAGACCCTGGCAGAGAACGCCGGCTTCGACCAGATCGACACCCTGGTGGCCCTTCGGTCCAGCCACGAGAAGGGGGTCAAGACCGCTGGCCTCGACATGGACACTGGGAAGCCCACAGACATGCAGAAGAAAGGCGTAGTCGAGCCGATGAGGGTGAAGACCCAGGCCATCAACTCCGCCGTGGAGTCTGCAACCATGATCCTCAGGATCGATGACGTCATCGCCTCCAAGTCCGGCGGGCCCGGCGGCGAGGGCGGCATGCCCGGCGGGGCGCCAGGCGGCATGGGCGACATGGGAGAGGACTTCTGAGCCTCTCCCAAACCGTCTCTTTTTCCTCTTTTTATAGAAAAATCAGGACATCAAAGCCCCTTGCAGGCTCTGGTCTCAGATCCCGTCTCGATGGCTGGACGGTAGAACTTCTCGGTGTACTCCTTCACCATCCTCCGGGAGGTGAAGTTGGGACCCGCCACCTTGATCGCCTCCTTCATCACCTTCACCCAGCCCCGGGGCACGCCCTTGTCGTCCACCCTGTAGTAAAGGGGGATGACCTCCTTCTCCAGGATCTCGTAGAGGGCCTCGGCGTCTCGATCGTCCCTAACATCGTCGCTGGCGCCCTCTGCCCCCTCGAAACCCCAGCCGTTATTGCCGTTGTACCCCTCGACCCACCAGCCGTCGAAGACGCTGAGCTGGGGGACGCCGTTGAGGGACGCCTTCATGCCGCTCGTCCCCGAGGCCTCCATGGGAGGCCGGGGGTTATTCACCCAGATGTCGACGCCGTGGACCAAATACTGGGCCAGGTACTGGTCGTAGTCCTCGACGAAGGCGATCCTCCCCTCGAACCGCTTGTCTGCGGCGGCGCAGAAGACCTGCTGGAGGAGGAGCTTGGACTGCTGGTCGTCGGGATGGGCCTTCCCGGCGAAGATGATCTGGACGGGCCTCTGGGGGTCGGTGAGGATATTTCGGAGACGGTCGGGGTTTCGGAGGAGGAGGGTCGCCCTCTTGTAGGAGGCGAACCTCCGGGCGAAGCCGAGGGTCAGGGCCTCAGGGTCCAGAAGCGTCCCGAAGGCCATTATCGTCCGGGAGTCGGACTCGGGGTCTCTCCACTTCATCCTTGCCCGATCCTTTATCTTGTTTATCAGAGCCTTCTTCATCCTGCCGTGCTGCTTCCAGATCACCTCGTCGGGGATCTCGTCTATGAGCTCCCAGATTAAGGGGTTGTCGTGCTTTTCAAGCCAGTCGCGACCTAAATACTGGTTGAAGATTATGTTGCCGAGCCTCCGGTCGATCCAGGTGGGGACGTGGATCCCGTTGGTGACGTAATCTATTGGGATATCCTCTTCTGGGAGGTCGGGCCAGAGGTGGCGCCACATCTGGATTGTCACCTCTTGATGCCTATTGCTGACGCAGTTTCGGTGCGCGGCCATTCTGAGGGCGAAGGCGGTCATGTTGAAGCCGCTGGCGGGGTCTCGGGGATCAAGCCCCAGCTCGAAGAACTCTTCGCGGTTCATCCCCAGGTTTCGGAGGTACGATCCGAAGTACTTCTCCATCAGGGCGAAGGAGAACTTGTCGTGGCCTGCGGGGACGGGGGTATGGGTGGTGAAGACCGTCGTCTTCTTGACCGTCTCCCTCGCCTCATCGAGGCCGAGCCCCGAATCGACCTTCTCTCGGATCCTCTCGAGGATGGCGAAGGCGGGATGCCCCTCGTTGAGGTGGAGGACGGAGGGCTCGATCCCCAGGGCCTTCAGGATCCTGACCCCCCCGATCCCCAGGACGATCTCCTGCCCCAGCCTCTGTTC
>CAZHAO010000116.1:5621-6394 GCA_964530375.1 uncultured Methanotrichaceae archaeon | reverse complement strand
GCCCTGGTGATGGAGGTGATCGCGGGCCACGATTCGCGGGACTCGACCTCTGTTAAGTCCGACGTCGCCTACCTATCGGGCCTAGACGACGGCGTCGAGGGGCTGGTCTGTGGAGTCCCCAAAGAGTACTTCGGCGAGGGGGTCGACCCGTCGGTAGAGAAGGCGGTCTGGGACGCCATATCGAAGCTCGAAGAGCTGGGGGCGTCGGTGAAAGAAGTCAGCCTTCCCTCCACCAAGTACGCCCTCGCAGCCTACTACATCATCGCCATGAGCGAGGCCTCATCGAACCTGGCGAGGTTCGACGGCCTCCGCTACGGCCTTCGGTTTGGAGCCGACCAGGACTGGCATACCACCTTCTCCGATATCAGGGCCGCGGGCTTCGGCCCCGAGGTGAAGCGGAGGATCCTTCTTGGGACCTACGCCCTTTCCGCCGGCTACTACGGCCGGTACTACCTCAAGGCCCTCAAGGTGAGGACCCTGATCAAGCAGGACTTCGAGAGGGCCCTGGCGGCCGGCGGGGCCGACGTCCTGGTCACCCCCACCATGCCCTTCCCCGCCTTCAAGATCGGCGAGAGGATCGAGGACCCGCTATCGCTATACATGGCCGACGTCTTCACCGTCCCCATAAACCTGGCGGGGGTTCCCGCCATCTCCGTGCCGTGCGGCTTTGCCGACGGCCTTCCCATCGGCCTTCAGATCATAGGCCGCCACTTCGATGAGAAGACGGTCTTCGCCGCTGCCAAGGCCTACGAGGACGCGACCTCGTACCACGG
>CAZHAO010000116.1:463-5611 GCA_964530375.1 uncultured Methanotrichaceae archaeon | reverse complement strand
GTCCCCAGGGAGGTGGTCTAGGATGGCAGAAAAGGACGTCATCATTGGCCTTGAGGTTCACGTTCAATTGAACAAATTGAACTCGAAGCTCTTCTGCGGCTGCTCCACCGGCTATCACGACGCGCCCCCCAACACCCACACCTGCCCCGTCTGCCTCGGCCTTCCGGGAACCCTTCCCGTCGTCAACAGGAGGGCGGTGGAGTACGCCATCCGGGTCGCCCTCGCCCTCAGCTGCGAGATCCAGGGGGAGACTCTCTTCTACCGGAAGAACTACTACTACCCCGACCTCCCCAAGGCCTTCCAGATAACCCAGTACGACTTCCCCCTGGGGCTCGGAGGCGCCATCCTGATCAGGGGGGAGGACGGCGAGGAGAAGAAGATCAGGATCACCAGGGTCCATATGGAGGAGGACCCGGGGAGGCTCGTCCACGCCGGCACCATCGACCGGGCCAAGTACTCGATGGTAGACTACAACCGGTGCGGCATGGCCCTCCTGGAGGTGGTGACAGAGCCGGACCTGCGGTCACCGAAGGAGGCGAGGTCCTTCCTCGACAAGCTCCGAAACATTCTGGAATACCTGGACGTCTTCGACGGGAACCTGGAGGGGGCCATGAGGATCGACTCGAACATCTCCCTCGCCGGCGGCGAGAGGGCCGAGGTCAAGAACATATCGAGCCACAAGGGGGTGGAGAAGGCCCTAGCCTACGAGATCACGAGGCAGAGGTCCGCCCGGAGGAGGGGGGTCGCCCAGGTCCAGGAGACCCGCCACTACGACGAGCTCCGGGGGATCACCGTCACCATCAGGACGAAGGAGGAGGCTCACGACTACCGCTACTTCCCCGAGCCCGACCTCGTCCCCATGAGGATCGCCGACTGGGTGCCAAAGGTGAAGGCGGAGCTTCCAGAGCTTCCCGACTCCAAGAGGGGGAGGTTCGTCGCAGATTATGGCATAGCCGACGATCACGCGAAGTCTCTCACCTCAGAGATCAGGGTCGCCAACTTCTATGAGGATGTGGCGAAGAGATCGTCCCCGAGGCTCGCAGCCGTCTGGATCGCCGACGTCCTCAAGGGGGAGCTGAACTACCGCGATGCTACGATCGACAGCTTCAGCCCCGACCATATGGTCGAGATCCTCTCCATGCTGGAGAGGGGCGAGATCACGGAGAAGGGGGCGGTCGAGGTGATCCGCACCCTCCTCGACACCGGCGGCGATCCGGCCGGGGTCGTCGAGGCAAAGGGGCTCGCCAAGGCCGAGGACGACGCCGTGAAGGTGGCGGTTCGGGCCGCGGTGGAGGAGTGCGCCCAGGCGGTGGCTGACTACAGGAGCGGAAACGAGAAGGCGATCAACTTCATCGTCGGCATGGTGATGAAGAAGACCCGGGGG
Organism: uncultured Methanotrichaceae archaeon; assembly: GCA_964530375.1. Lineage (GTDB taxonomy): Archaea > Halobacteriota > Methanosarcinia > Methanotrichales > Methanotrichaceae > Methanocrinis. The sequence continues at coordinate 4,227 of CAZHAO010000116.1, read as the reverse complement.
AGGGCGGATCCCGGCGAGGCGAACCGGCTCGTCAAGGAGGCCCTGGACGAGACCTGAGGGGCGAGGTCGACGGGGCCTTACCTCTCTTCTCCGGCTCTGATTTAGTCCCCGTCCTCTGGACCGTAGTGGATCCCCCAGAGCCACCCTCCCTGGCCCTGGGCGAAGACCCAGATCTGGCCCATCCCGTCGGATACGGCCGTCGGCTGGCCTGAGATCGAGCCCTTCAGGTTCTCCCCCTCTTCCCAGGAGCCGCCGGCGCAGCTGAGGTGGACCAGCTCGTCTCCGAGGTTTGCGAAGAGGTCGATCTTGCCCTCCTCGATGACGACCCCCGGGGCCGAGTCGGCCCTCTGGGTTATCGTCTCGCGGGTGCAGTCACCGGTCTCGGGGTCGAGGGCGATGTGTCCGATCCCGCCCCCCTGGTTCAGGGCGAAGACGTGGATCAGCTCGCCGTCGGAGGCTGCCGTCGGAGGTGAGGCGAAGGTTCCCGAGAGGGGCTGCCACCCCTCCCAGGCCGGGACCTCCCCCGACCCTACGGCGGGGAGGTCGGCACTGTTCACGATCAGGCTCCCCGAGCCGTCCAGGGCGAAGACGTAGATACTCTCCGAGAGGAGGACGGCGGCGGGCCTCGATCCGATCTCCCCCTCCATCGAGATCCAGTCCTCCGTTCGGTCGCAGGATATGCTTCCGTCGCAGCCCCAACACCTCTTGTATAGGCAGTGGTTGGTGGGTCCCCAGGTGAAGAGGAGGTAGTCGCCGTCCGGAGATCCTGTCGCCGCCGCCGCGAGCTCGTACTTTCTGAAGTGGACCCCGCCTAGGTTCTTGTTGTAGGGGGGCGGGCCGAAGACGGTGGTCCAGTCGGACCAGGTCTCCTCGTCCTGGAGGCGGATGTGCCAAAGCTCGTTGTCGTTTCCACCCGAAAAGACGTCTACGATCCCCGATTCCGGTGAGACGGCCACGGGCGCCGTGGTGAGCCTCACCCCTTTCAGGGTGATCCAGTTCGACCATCCCGTCTCGGTTCGGAACTGGACCTTTTTGACTGAGGGCAAAAGGCCCTGAGGTTCTGATGACGTTCCAATGACAAAAGTCGGCTCCGAGGTATCGTTGCCGGGCCCGACCTTATCGAATTCCGCCATCTGACCCATCGACAGGCCCGCCAGGAGGAGGGCCGCCAGAAGGGCGCACAGGTAGGTTTTTGCCCTCAAAGTCATTTTGCCTCCGGAATGGAATTGGTCGTTATCGTATATCCGATTTCCGAAGGACTCCCGGGATGGGGCGCGAATATCGATGCAATCGGCGATCTGACTTCGTTATGCCCCCAAGCCCTTCATATTTTAATAACTATATCCTCTGAATATTCTAAATTCGACCTTTATCAGAGGCAGATCCATAAGCTTCGTGGGGTGAGCATATTTTAATAATCAGTCTGAAATCTACATTGGTGGGGTCGGTCTTCATCGTCTGTGATGGCTTGCTGTTACGAGAGACGGCACGAGTCTGACCGGAGCGGCGATCTTCGTCCTGGTCCATCCCACCACTTCGTCGCGCTCGCCATCATCTTAAGCCCTCCGTCTCCCTCTTGTTGCCCTCTATGCCTTCCAAGGAGGCATGATATATTTTTGACAATCCATTGCAATCTAACGACCTTGATATGAGGCGAGAGAAAGTTATTTATTTATAATTGGTTAGAATGGATGTAAAATCCGATTTGGGATTTAGGGGTGAGCGATACGAAACGAGGGTCAAAGTTATTTATAATGGCCATGTCATTTTTTATTTTGATCGTTCCCGCTGCGTTTTCGCAGCCTGCTGTCAGAGAAGGCGTGAGCACAACGTCTTCAGTATGCGAGGAGCTGCGCAACTACCTCGACTGCACGTCCGCCAAGTCGGTGGACATAGTCTTCGTCTTCGATACAACTGGCAGCATGGGAGAGGAGATCTCAGAGATGGTGGCCATCTCAAAGGAGTTCGCAGATAATCTGGCCATCAGCGGCATAGACTATCAGCTTGGGCTTACGGAGTTCAAGGATTTCCCTGTCACCTGTGATAGCAATACTTGCGGGGATCCCACAGACTTCGCGTACAAAGTATATGGCCTTACTGGGGACGCAGCAACCTTCAAGTCATGGGTAGAGAGCCTGAGTGCAACGGGTGGCAACGATGAGCCTGAGGCGTCCTTGGCAGCGATGAGGCACACGGTGGCCGACCAGGCGTGGAGGGGTGGTGGGGCGACCAAGATAGCAATTCTGATAACCGATGCAGAGCCCCATCCCGACGGAGATTGCTGCAACCAAGAGGGTGACACCCTAGAAAGCGTCATGTCGATATTGACTGATAATGGCGTTAAGGTATATGTGGTGGGCCCCGATGCGGACTCCTTGAAGCGGATGGCCGTCGATACAGGCGGCAAGTTCTACGAGATAGAATCGGTGAGGAGTGGCGACGTGACATTGAGGCCAATCCTGGACGACATTACGGGAACCATCTCGTGCACCTTTGAGATTGTTGGAGATGCGATCTGTGACGGCGGAGCTTTGACGGTTTGCGTAAAGCTTCAGGGAAGAGATGGCATCCTGATACCAAACCGGCCTGATTATACCAGCGTTTGGATGTACGTGGGATGTCCCGACGGAGGCTCGGAGAGATACGATCTCGAGTACGATGAGGCTACGACCTCGTACTGCGCCACCGTTGACCCTGTCTGTGGAGGCGAGAGCGGCGTCGTGGAGGTCACTGTTTACGGAAGCGTCTGCGACTGGGGCTCTGTGAAGAAGTTCATGGTGGACTGTGGCGGCGGATTATGTCCACCACCGTGTCTGGCGGTAGAAGTCTTCGTTGATCAAGATAGCTACACTTACGGAGATCCGGTTAAATACGACGTCAAGGTGACCAACAACCAGTATGAGGAGGGAAGAATTGCCATCTCTTACGGGTACATCAACCCGACGCCGTTAACCTTCATCATTGGAACAATGATGCCGGATATCGATCCGGAGGAGACCTACGAGTTCGTTGGAGATTTCAAGGTGCTGGATGACTTCTACAGCGGAGGCTACATATTCTTTGCGACGGCAACCGACACCTACAACCCTGATTGTTCCGTCAGCGGCGCTGCGGTCTTCTGGGTGGAGTAGGGACTTAACAGCTTTGATATTGCAGAATATTGGAGGCGGAGCCGGGGGGATCAGCCCGCCTCCAACTTATTTTGTTCTGCCTTCCGATCCTTATCTTCTCACTCTATAGGCCGAAGAAGTGCTCCCTCAAATCTTCGCTAATTCCTTGGCTGGATGATTTCGTCAGCGGGGATCGACTACATCGGCGAAGGGGATCGTCATTCTGGATCATCATGCATTGTCGTCAAACCGTATCGTTGTACCGCTTCGCCAAAGCCCTCATGCCTATTGGAGATGATCGATTGATATTTATCGTACAAGAGAGTGAGGGATTCCAGGTTGATGGCCTATGTTTGACTACTGGAATCCGCACATCGAGCGCATGCCGCCGGAGGACCTCCGCAAGCTCCAGGAGGAGCGGCTCAAGGTGATGGTCCACTACGTCTACGATCATTCCCCCTTCTACAAGGAGAGGTTCGGAGAGGCAGGGGTGGCCCCCTCGGATATAAAGGAGCTCGCCGATCTGACGAAGCTTCCCTTCACCTACAAGGTCGATCTTCGGAACACCTACCCCACGGGCATGTTCAGCCTGCCGAGAAACAGGGTTGTGCGGTATCACGTCTCCAGCGGCACCACCGGAAAGCCTACGGTCGT
>CAZHAO010000116.1:0-453 GCA_964530375.1 uncultured Methanotrichaceae archaeon | reverse complement strand
GACATCGAGATGTGGTCTGACTCCCTGGCCCGAGCCCTAACCTCCATCGGCCTTGGCCGGGGGGACGTCATCCAGGTGGGGTACGGCTACGGCCTCTTCACCGGCGGCCTCGGCCTCCACTACGGGGCGGAGAAGATCGGGGCGACGGTTCTCCCCACCGGGACGGGGAACACCGAGCGGCAGATAATGCTGATGCAGGACCTGGGGAGCACCGCCATCGCCTGCACCCCGTCCTACTTCCTCCACATAGCCGAGGTGGCGGAGAGGATGGGCGTCTCCATTCGGGACGACACCAGCCTCAAGGTGGGGGTCTTCGGGGCCGAGCCCTGGTCCGACGAGACCAGGAAGCGGATCGAGGAGTCGACGGGGATCAAGGCCTACGACATCTTCGGGACGAGCGAGATGAGCGGCCCCCTCTTCACCGAGTGTCAGGAGCAGAACGGGATTCACGTC
>CAZHAO010000115.1:0-6410 GCA_964530375.1 uncultured Methanotrichaceae archaeon | reverse complement strand
AGACGGCGGGGCCGTGATCGGCCACGATCTGGAGGACGAGCTCGATGAACTCCGCGGCCCAGGGGGGGATCTCCTTTTTGAACCAGAGGAGGCCGATGACGCCGCCGATCCCCATCTCGTCGTCCATGACGCGGCTCAGGGGCTTTCCGGCATAAAGGACCTCCTCGCCCCGGTCGTCGGATATGGTGCAGATGAGGTTTGTCGCCTTCCGGACGGTCCCCTCGGAGCTGGCCTTGGAATAGTCCGCAGGGATCTTGGGGATCTCCGGCTCTACGACCTCCTCTACCAACCCTGCCGCCTTCAGCCTCTCGTAGACCTCCCTTATTTTGTCGCCGTAGCTGTCGAAGGAGTCGGGGACGATGGCCCCGGCCTCTTTCAGAGCCCTGTTCTTGGCGTCGGCGGTCTCCAGGTCGGTCTGGGCCTTCGCCCCGGCGTGGCCGAACTGGACGCTTCCGGGGAGGACCTTGGAGCAGGTGCCCGTGACCCAGATCACCAGGGGCTTTGTTATCCTCCCCTCCTGGAGGGCATCGACGATACGATACTCGTCGGTCCCTCCCACCTCGCCGAGGCAGGCGATGATGGCAATCTCGGGATTCGCCTCAAACCGGAAGATGTGGTCCATGAGGCTGCTCCCCGGGTACCGATCGCCTCCAATGGCGATGCCCTCGACGACGCCGCTCGAGTTTCTCGCGATGATGTTGAAGGCCTCGTTCAGCATCCCTCCGGACTTGGAGACGAAGCCGACAGAGCCCGGCCGGTAGAGCTTCGACTCGATGATGTTCTCGATGGTTCCGGCGGTGTTTCCGATCCGAAAGGCTCCGGCGGCGAGCCCTCCGACGGTGGCGGGGCCGATGATAGTCTTCTTCATATTCTTGGCGGTGGCGGCCATGATCCGGGACATCCTTTCGGGGACTCCCTCCGCGATGACCGCCACCGTCTTTATGGTCGGCGAGGCGAGGGCCTCCATGGTGGTCTCGAAGGCGGACCGATAGGAGGCGAAGTTGACGACGACCTCGGCGGAGGGGTGGTCTGCCGCAGCCTCGGAGATCGTCTTGTACATGGGGATAAGGATCTCCTCTGTCCCCCAGAAGACCTTGTGGATCCCGGCCCTGCCGGGGTTGATGATGGCGGCGACGCTGGGCGCAGACCTTCGGCAGAGGTAGTCGAAGTCCAGCATCCTCTGGATGGCGTTCGTCTGGTAGCCGTAGACGAAGGCCCGGGTCGTCTTGTCAAAAAGGGTGTAGTTCATCGTCATCACTCTCCCCCTCCCAGGGCCATGGAGACGATCCTCGTCATGTGGGTCTCGGGGCCGTAGACGTGGATGGGGACTCCCAGCCTCTCGCCGAGCGAGCGCATGATCCGGAGGCCCTCCTCGTAGTTGGGGCCGCCCCGCCGGACGTAAATCTCGACGCCTGTATTGCGGAGCTGCTCCCGGCACTCCTCCAGGGCCATGACGACCCCCTTGAAGGTCTTGGCGACGTCGGTGAAGTTGGCGATCCCCCCGCCGATGAGGAGGCATTTCGTCCTTCCTTGGGGGTCCTTCTCCCTCGTCATCAGGTCCAGGATCGTCTTGGTGTACTCATAGGTGTCCTCGGTGGAGGGGTCGCCGCTGTACTCGCCGTAGTTGGCGAGCTCTCCGGCAAAGCCGAGGTCGCAGATGGTGTCGGCGTAGATGACGCTGGCGCCGCCTCCTGCGACCATCGTCCAGACCCTACCTTTCGGGTTCAGGATGGTGAGCTTCAGGGAGGCTCCCGTCCGGGAGTCGATCTCCTTGATGTGGGCCTCCTCTTTGGTCATGGCCCTTCCGAAGGGCTCGGGGAACTCGATCTCCTTCCAGCTCTCCCGCTGCCAGAAGGCCTCGGCGTCGTCGAGCCGGGCCACCAGGTCCAGGGGTATTATTTTGCCCTCGCTGAAGACGAAGGGGTTGATCTCGATGTAGGCGAAGCCCAGGTCTCGATAGAGCTGGAAGAGGCCTTTGATGAAGTACGCGATCGGCGTTCTCCTCTCGCCCAGTTTTGCCGGAAGCTTGGACTTGAGGTCCATATCCTCGATCCTCGCCAGGATGGGGACGGAGATCTCTGTGACCTGGTCCCAGTTCGCCTCGACGTCGACGCCTCCTTTTGGGGAGAAGTAGATGACGTCCCCGCCGTAGTCGGACTTTATGGCGACGTAGAGCTCGTACCTCTCGTCGTGGGGGACGAAGGGCTCGATGAGGAAGTGGGTCAGTGGCCCGACGACGGTGCCCACCAGGGTCTCTTTATTCATCCTCTCCTCGATGTACCTCTTGGCCTCTTCCCAGGGGGCGTCGAGAAGGATCAGGCCGTGGGCGCCCCTTTTGCCGAAGAGCTGGTCTGGTTTGACCACCAGCCTTTTCTTCTTGACCCAGGGGCATTCGACCGCCACCACCTCCAGGTCTGTTTCGGGGGTGACGAGGACGATCTGACCAGCATAATCGAAATCATCAACGTAATGGGGAAGGCGCTCTGCCAGCATCTTCTTGGCGTCGTATTCCCTAATCCCTCTCTGTGCCATCTTCAAAACCTCCTCCCGACGGGGAGGGCCTTTTTTGTTTACAAATCTTTCTACGAAACTGCCCAGAAATGAGCCGGGAAAGGCTGAAATAGGGACCCAATTCTAAGGGATTTCATGGTCCGCAAGCCCCGGACGGTTGAGAAGCCAAGGCCAGCCGAGGAGGTTATTGCCCGCCTGGATGCGCTTTATATGGCATGCCCGAGATGCCCTAAAGAGCCCGCTCTCGATAAGGCCGCGAGCTTTGCAGAGCTAGCCGCGATGGAAGGGGACCGGAAACGGTGTTCCGGCTGTGGCAGGGCGCCCCTGGACCTGGTTATGGTGGAGGCGATGGAGGTCCTGGTCGACCACCATCTCCGAAGCAAATCCGACCCCCTCCGGACCGTAGGCTGGCCCCTCGTGGAGGTGGGCTACCCCCTGGCCTACCCCCCGAGGCTCGCGCCAAAAGAGCTCATACTCGTCGGCGAGAATCTGACGGCAGAGGCCGCCGCCGAGATCGTCGCCCAGGTCCCGGAAATAAAGGGCGTCATCCGGGGCGGCGGCGTCCCCGGCGTCTCAGACCTCCGGGCGGCGCCCACCCGCTGGGAGCTTCTGGCGGGGTCGGACCTCCGCTGCGACGTCGTAACCTCTTTAATCGGCGAGCTGGTGATCTACAAGCATCAGTCGAAGATCCACGTCGAGTTCCCCCGGCAGGTGGCCCCCAAGGTGAAGATCCTGGAGGAGCTTTACTTCCGGGGGAAGCTCACCACCGTCGCCGACGTCCTCTGCGGCCCCGGGACCCTGGGCCTCGTGGCCGCCCTCGCCGGCGCGGAGCGGGTCGTCCTCAACGACGCCTGGCTCCCGGCGTTGGAGGATGCAATCTTGAGCCTGGAGGCGAACCGGTCGATCCTGGGGATCGAGAGGATCGAGCGGCCCGAAACCCTCGAAGGTGAAATCGGCGGAGAGCCGAACCTCGCGGCGGAGGCCGAGGGCGAAAATATCAAGATCGAGGTCTACTTCGGCGATGCCGAGAGGCTGTTCTCGCGGGCGGAGCCGACGGATTTATGCTTAATCGATCCCTTCCCTGGGATGAACTTCGAGCGGATCGCCGAGGCGTGCAGGGTCTGCGGCGAGGTCGTGATCGTGTAGGGTTTTATCGGCGGAGGAATTCCAGGTTCTTTTAACCATTTCTGGGGAAGAAGAGGGTCTTATCGTAGGCCCATATTCTCCAGTTAACAGCCTCAGTTCTCACGAAATATTCTTATCGAATTGAAGATGTTAGTTATCATCAGCATTCAGGCCACAGAGATCGTTCCCGGAGGCGGGGATTTTGGATTACAGAGATTTTGAGCTTCAGATATCCAAGGAGGGAGACGACCGGTATCGCGCCTCAGCCCTGAAGGACGGCGAGGTTGCTGCATCCAGGACTTTCGAGCTTCGAGCCGGAGGTGTGAGGCTCTCCCTCGGCCTGGAGCAGCTGGAGAAGGGGGCGATCGGCCCGAAATCGAAAGAGACCTTTCACATAGACTTCGGCCGTGAGCTTTACGGCAAGGTCTTCTCCGGCGAGCTGGGCGATTATTTCACAGGTCGGTTTGAGGAGGCTCTTGACGAGGGCGCGGGGCTGAGGCTCTCCCTCCGATTCAGGGCCGATGCGGCGGAGATCGCCGCTCTCCCCTGGGAGTTCCTCCACGACGGCGAGGAGTTCCTCGTAACAAAGCGGGACCTTTTGATGTCCAGGCTCCCGGCGGAGGTCCGGCGGCGGAGGTCCAAGCCCCTGGAGACGACCCTCCGGATGCTGGTGGTGGTATCAAGCCCCACCGGACCCAACATCACGCCTCTGAATTCGGAGCTGGAGCAGGAGGTGATCCTGGAGGCGGCGGACCGGCTCCAGCAAGAGAAGAAGATGGAGGTGGACTTCTCCGAAGACGCCACCTTCGACACCGTCCAGGGGTATCTGAACGACAAGGAGTACTCCATCTTCCACTTCACCGGCCACGGCTCCTACCACGATGGCCGAGGTCACCTCGTCTTCGAGAAGGAGGACGGGACCGCGAGAGAGATCGACAGCCGGGCGATCGCAGACCTCCTCGCCGGAAGGGGCGTCCGGCTCGTGGTCCTAAGCGCCTGCTCGTCCGGGAAGGCCTCGAACAAGGAGGCCTACGCCGACATGGCCAGAGTCCTCGCCAAAGAGGGGATACCGGCGGTGGTGGCGATGCAGTACCCGATCCTGGACCTCTCGGCCACCAACTTCGCCTCGACATTCTACCGGCCCCTGGCGAGCAACAAGCCGGTCGATCTGGCGCTAGCCGAGGCGAGGGTGGCGATGAAGAACGCTGAGAAGAGCAACGGCGTGGACTTCGCAACCCCGCTCCTCTACCTGGCCGACCCCGACTGCCTCAACCTGGGCGAGATCAGGCCCGAGACCTCCGAGATCGTCACGAGGCCCGAGATGCTGGGCGAGCTGCAGGTGATGAAGAAGGGGTTTGTGGGGAGGGAGAGGGAGCTTCGAATCCTCCAGAAGGCCTTCGCGTCAGACGTCAAGAGGGCGGCGATCATTCACGGCTTCGGCGGCATCGGAAAGACCGTCTTGGCGACGAGGCTGGCCCTGAGGATGAACCGACACTTTGCGGGCTTCTTCGGAACGAAGTGCAAGAAGACCACCACCACCGAGGAGATCCTGGACGAGCTGAACGCATTTCTGCTGATGGACGGCGTCGACCAGCTGAACCAGGTGATTCACGCCCAGGTGCCGCTGAAGGTCAAGGCTCAGGTTCTTGTGAGCGTCCTGAACCAGCGCCGCTACCTTTTGATCTTCGACAACTTTGAGGACTGTCTGGACGAAGAAGACAAAATCGGAAATACAGACCTCAGCAGCTTCGTCCAGCAGCTCTTGAGCGGCATTCACTCGAACACCAAGATCATCTTCACAACCCGCAGAAACTTCGATCCCCTGGAGGGGAGGCTCGCGGGAGCCGTCGAGCGGATCTCGCTGCCGGAGCTCCCCTTCCCCCAGACGGTCTGGCTGATGAACAACCACCGGGAGCTGGCCGACCTTGACGCGAAGAAGAAGCTTGAAATATACAGGGCCATCGGCGGCCACCCCTGGACGATAGGCCAGTTCGCCATGCACGCAGAATCAGAGACTGTAGACGGTCTCCTCCTGGAGCTGGCACCTCTTAAGCGGGAGGTGGTGGAGTTCACCCTCTTGGACAGGTCTTACTCTAAATTGGACGACGGTGCCAAGAGGCTCCTCCTCTCCGCCTCGGTCTACGAGGAGGCGGTTCCCATCGAAGCTCTATGCTGGATCGTGGGCGACGAGAGCGAGCCGAGCCCCGCCATAGGTGACGAGGTGAGGCGGCTTTTGGACTGGGGGCTCATGGCGAAGCAGGAGGAGCCAGGAAGGGAGGTTTACTCGATTCACACCCTGGTAAAGGACTTCGCCCGAGAAGAGGCGGAAAAGGAGGGGCTGAAAAGAAAGGAGCTTCTTATCCGGGCGGCCCGGCATTACGAGAATCTGGTCGAAACGACGGGAAGCCTGTGGGACCTTCTCAAGGCCAGGGGCTACTACTACCAGGCCGAGGAGTGGAAACGGGCAGACGATATCGTGAATACTGCTTATGATTATCTCATCAGATGGGGCCACATCGAGCTGGCGATGAACCTCTTGGACCAGTCTGCAAAGACCACCTCGGGCACCGCAAAGGCCATTGCTTTGGGTAACCTTGCAAGTATATATCAAAATCTAGGTGATTTGAAGACCGCTGCAAAGCTTCACAATGAAGTAAGAATGGTTTTCGAAGAGGCGGGCGATAGGAGAAACGTCGCCGTCGCCCTCCACCAGCTGGGTATCCTCGCTCAGAATACGGGCGAGGTCGCCGAGGCCCGCCGCCTCTACGGCGAGA
>CAZHAO010000114.1:0-6449 GCA_964530375.1 uncultured Methanotrichaceae archaeon | reverse complement strand
TGACTGGTCCTGAACGTATTCAGTCAATGAGTTGTACAAATCCCATTCATCACTATCAATTTCAAATTCAATAGTTTTAACTAGCCTTCTCGTGAAAAGACTCTTTGGCTTACCTGTATCTGAATCCGGGAAGGTGACCATTGCCTCTTTCACTCTGCGAAGATAGAAGGGGGCCTTGTGTCTCCTCATCGCTTCTTCAAGGCTCTTTATATCAGCATAGACATCCTTATCCAGAAGTCGCAAGAAGAGGCTGAAGTTGGCCGGGTCACCTTTATGAGGTGTTGCTGTCATCAGTAGGAAGTGGTCGGTTCTGTCGGAGAGTGCCTCACCTAACTGGTAAGCCAAAGTCTTATGATCCTGGCTATGGGCACTCATTTTATGGGCTTCGTCTACTACTATAAGATCCCAGTGGCTGCGCAGAAGGCTCTCTTTAGCATCTTCGATTATGGAGACCCACGGCATCGAAGTCACGATCTGGTTTCTTTCTTGCCAAGGATTGGAACCGTAGTTGGCTCTAAGAATGTCGCTTCTCAATACTTCGAAATGTTCTCTGAACTTGTCCTGCATCTCACGCTGCCACTGGAATGTCAGGTTAGCAGGAGAAACGATGAGGATACGCTTGATCAGGCCACGGATCTTCAATTCCTTGATTAGTAGACCGGCCATGATGGTTTTACCCGCTCCAGGATCGTCTGCCAGGAGGAAGCGTATGCGAGGAAGTTTCAGGAAATAGTCGTAGACAGCTTCCAGCTGATGAGGTAGAGGATCTACTCTGGCAATGGATAATGTGAAATATGGATCGTATTCGTAGGCCAAGGCCAATCGCATGGCTTCAATACCAAGCCGAAAATTTCTAGCATCGCCATCGAAAGGTTCCTCTTCTGGAGTAGACTCTAATGTCCCTAGATGCTCTTTATTTAATATCGGATCATGAAGCTTGCCGGTGTTCAATCCTTTTCCAATTAGTTTGATCGCTTCCCCCATTGGAATTGATGTGATAACCTGAACCGGTTCAGGAAATATCGGCCCGCGCAAGATCATGTTTGGTTTGATATCCGAATAATCCACGATATCGGTCATTTCCTCCTTCCCCTGATTAGAGCATTTCCCGGCCTCGAATCTTCCGACTTCCCCCCTCCACTCCCTCCCCTTCACTTCGTCGACACGATCTTTATCACGTCCCCCGCCTTCAGCTCGTGCTTCTCCCCCAGCCTCCTCTTGGACCGCCCGTCCAGGGCGAAGAGGAAGCTGTCCCCGATGTCGGTGTGGATCCGATAGGCGAGGTCCTTCGTTGTCGAGCCCTTCTTCATCAGGTAGGCGTCCGGTAGGACGACCCCGTTCCGGTCGGTCCACTTCCCCTCGTCCTCCACCGGGAAGACCGGTATGTAATCGAGAAGCTCGAAGACCGCCCGGTCGAGGCATTCCTGGACCCCCGTTCCTCCCATCTTCTTCAGGATCGCCCGGATCTTTTCGAGCCCCGCCTTCTGGGGGTCGGAGAGGTCCTTTACGAGCTCGAAGTCCGCGTCGCCCGGTCGGTATCGGATCGCGCCGCTCTTCTCCGCCATCCGCAGAGCCACCTCGGCGGCGGCGCTGGTGGGGACGACGATCTCTTTTAGAGCCTTCAGGCGTTCGACGAACTCCGGGGGCGCGATGTCCACCTTGTTGGCGGCGATGATCATCGGCTTGGACGCGTCCCGGAGGAGCCCCGCGAACCTCTTGAGGTCGTCCTCGCCCCACCTCGTGGGATCGCTCTTCATGGCGGATAGGGCCCAGCGCACGTGCTTGTCAGAGACGCCGGCGCCGGCGAGCTGCTCGGTGATGAGGGGCTCCAGCTTGATCCCCTCGGCACTCACCCTCCTCATCAGCCGGACCCAGTTTCTGTTCAAGATGCCGTAGAGCCACATCCCGATCTCGTGCTTCAGGAAGATGACGTCCTCTTCCGGATTGCGGTTTCCGACGCCGACGGGGTTTCCCTCCGCGTCGGCGGAGCCCGATGCGTCGAGGACGTGGATCACGGCCTCCGCCACCCTGAGGCTGTCGAGAAACTCGTTACCCAGGCCCTTTCCCAGGTGGGCGTCGGGGACGAGCCCCGCCACGTCGATCAGCTCTACGGGGACGTACCTGACCCCCTCACGGCATTTGCCGCACTCGGTCCCCGTCTCCCGACAGGGGCAGGGGACCCTCACGTAGGAGACCCCATGGTTCGCATCGATGGTGGTGAAGGGGTAGTTTGCTATCTCCACCTCGGCAAGGGTCGCCGCCTTGAAGAAGGTGGACTTCCCGGCGTTAGGCTTTCCAGCCAGCCCCACTGACAACATGGGATACCATCCAGGTCTATCGGATCTGCTGCTATCTGCTGCTTATTCTGAGCCCGTCCCTTTTTCGGGATCGTTTCATCTCCGGATGTTCACCGGGACGCCTCGCCCGAGGAGCTCTGCGGTCTTGGCGGTGAACCGCTCCTCCTTTCCCTTGGCGAGCCTCCCGGCGAGGGCGAGCCCCTTCGCTGATACGGCCGCCTCCTCGATGGCCCCTGCCGTCAGCGCCTTCTCGTAGACTTTGGCGCCTGCGTCGGTTCTGGTGAGGACCGTCGACCACCCCGCCTTCGATCCGACAGACCCGACGGAGACGTCGGCCAGCTCCGCGGCGAAGTCGAAGCAGGGTCCGCACCCCTTCCAGACGTATTCGTCGGTCTGGTCGATGGGAACCTCCCTGACCTGGTCGCCGGAGAGGACCCTGAACATCCCCTTCTGGATCTCGAACTTATCCACCGCCCCCGGCTCCAGGCCGAAGGTCTTCTGGACCAGCTCGGGGAAGAGCAGCTCGTACTCGAAGTTCTCCATGCAGAAGAGGCCCACCAGGAGGGCGATCTTCTCCTGGCCGAACGCGTAGGGCTCCTCCAGAAGCTGGACCTTCCGAAGGGCCTGGATCTGGCAGGGGGTCCCCACGAAGCCGATCTTCTTCTTCCCCTGGTCCATCGCCATCTGAACCCCGGTGATGCTGGGGGTGATGGTGTACTTCGTCCCGGCGGAGGCCGCGATCTCCTCGGCGGTCGTCGCGACCTTGGGGACACCCCTCCATTGGTCGTCCCTGTCGGTGACGACGGCGCAGTCGATGACCCCGGAATCGAGGGCCTGGATCAGAAGGGCGGTGGCGACCCCGCCGTCCTGGACTCCGACGCCCGCTCCTCCGGCCCGGGCGGAGGCGGCCTTCCTGTAGATTCCCAGGGGCTCGTCCTCCCTCCTCACCCTCCCGAAGACCCTCTTCGCCATCCGCGGCATGTCCAGCATCGTCCTCGGGCAGTAGGCGTAGCAGAGGCCGCAGAGGGGGTCGTAGTCGACGAGCTCGGGCCGGTTCCCCTCCCTCTCGATCTTGGGGCAGAAGGCTATGCAGTTTCCGCAGTAACAGCAGAGCTCCTTCTTGATGACGTCATGTTCCAGCTCACCAAATCCATACTCAAGATAGGTGGGCTCGGGATACTTCTCCTTCGCAGCCATGATCATCTCTCCAAAAGCTAGGTGCGTAATGACGGCCAATTAGACTAAAGCTTTTATGGTATATCGGGCCCTCGACGGTTATGATCCTGGGCCTTGACGTCGGCGGAGCAAACACCAAAGCCGTCAGCTCCGACGGTTTGTTCGCTATAATAGAGTACCTCCCCCTCTGGAGGGAGGCTCCCCTGGAGCCCCTCCTCCGCCGGATCTCCGCTGAAGCAAAGCCGGAGGCCCTCGCCGTCGTCATGACCGGCGAGCTGGCGGACTGCTTCTCGAACAAAAGGTCCGGCATCCTCTCGATCAAGGGCGCGGTCGAGAGGTCCTTCTCCTGTCCCATCAGGTTCTGGGGCGTCGACGGCTTTCGGTGGACCGAGATAGGCGATCTCGCCGCCGCCAACTGGTCGGCCTCTGCGACCCTCGTCTCCGAGGAGGTCGGAGACTCCATCTTCGTCGACATGGGCTCGACGACGACAGACCTGATACCGATAAAAAATGGGCCGAAGGCCGGACGAACCGACTTCCAGCGGCTGGCTAATGGCGAGCTGATCTACTCGGGCCTTCTGAGGACGAACCTGGCGTTCCTTCTGCAGGAGGTGGAGATCGGGGGGAGGAAGGTCCCCCTCTCCTCAGAGCTATTCGCCATCGCCGCCGACGCCCACCTCGTCCTTGGCGAGATCGCCGAGGGCGATTACACCGTCGAGGCCCCCGACGGCGGCGGAAAAGATCGCCTATCTGCCAAAAGACGGCTGGCGAGGACCGTATGCGCGGACATCGAGGAGATCGGTTCTGAGGGCGTCATCGAGATCGCCCGCCAGGCGAGATCCCGCCAGGAGAGGCTCTTGAAGGATGGAATCTGCAGAATTGCAGATCGGCACTCCCTCGACCTCGTCGTCGCCGCCGGGATCGGCGAGGTTTTGATCGAAGAGGCCGCCCGCTCCCTCGGCCTCGAATGCGTCAGGCTCTCGCAAAGATACGAAAAATCGGTCTCCGACGTCTTCCCCGCCTACGCCGTCGCCCGCCTTCTGGAGGCCGAAGGGGTTAGCCCCCGAAACCGTGGGCGAGGTAGGGGGCTACGATGATGAAGATCAGCGACGAGAAGATCAGCCAGGCCATCGTTGCCACCACCGCCCTCGTCATCCTCTCAGCCCTCGCCTCGCTCTTGAAGACCGCCGCAAGCCCCATGGTCAGCATATCCCGGAATATGTGGCCCCCGTCTAGAGGCACCGCCGGAAGGCAGTTGAAGAGGCCCGCATAGAGGTTGATCAGCCCGACCCAGAAGAGGAAGTTCGCGATCCAGAATATCTTGCCGCCCAGGGGCTCGGCCCAGCCTGCGGCCTCGAAGAGCTGGGTGATCCAGCCCGAAAAGCCGGGAAATCCCATCTCTGTGAAGCCGGGAATCCCCGAAAAGGGTAGCCCCATCAGGGAGATTATCCCCGCCAGACCGGACCGGGGCATCTCCTGGAGGGCCGCGAGGAAAGGCTCCGCCGGAAACTCCTGGAAGGTGGCCCCGTCCAGGTAGACGGCGTTCGCCGAGACCCCGGAGAAGCCGACGCCTATAAAACCCGTCCCCGACCCGTCGGGGCTGGCGGTTAAGTTGACGGCGAATTCGCCCCGGTTCGTCCCGATGGTGACGGTCTCTCCCTCTCGCGTGCCGTTCATGGACGACCTGAAGGACCCCCAGTCCGGGGTCGCAGCGCCGTCTATCTCGGAGATGGTGATCCCCGAAACCATCCCCGTCTCCTCGGCCGCCGACCCCTCAAAGACGTAGGAGACGACGACGCCCCGCCGGAGGGGCCCGTCAAGGGCGAGGTCTACAGCCTCCTCGCCCCGGAGGAGCTTGAGGCTTTTCGGACCCCCCTCTTTTCCAGTTAGATCGTCAAGATTCTGGATCGGCGTCCCGTCGGCTTCGAGGAGGATCATCTGCCGCTCAAAGCCGGCGACTTCAGCACCGGAGCCGGGGACCACGTCCACCACCACGACCCTGTCGACGGGGGCGATGGCCCCGATCACCGGCCCGAAGAAGAGGGCCAGGGCCAAGGCCGCCACGACGAAGTTCGCTACCACCCCCGCGGAGAGGATCCGGACCCTGGCGGCCCGGGACGCCTTAGCCGGTTTATCTTCCGACCCGAAGAGCTCCTCCTCGTCCGGCTCGACGAAGGCTGCCACCGGTGCTATCAGGAGGGCTATCCCCATCGACTTGACCCTGATCCCCTCGGCTCTGCAGAGGATCCCGTGGCTGAACTCGTGGACCGCCATCGTCACGAAGAGGGCGATCCACCCCCACCAGAGGGGTATGAACTGGTTTATCCCCGGGATCAGAAGGACGTTTCTCGGGGCTGTGTAGACGGACGGCTCCGGAGGCGACCTCATCACTGCGAAGGTCATCAGGAGGAAGAAGGCGAGAAACGAGAACATCCCCAGAACGACGAGGGGAATCCCCGCGGTGATCGCCCCTTTCCAGAACCTCCGAGGGCTGCTGAGCCGGTCGATGAGAGGGAGCCACCTGGTGGTCCTGATCATGATCACAGGCCCCCAGTTCCCAAGGTTCAGCCCTTTGGGGCCCCGCACCCGGCTCAGCCTTTTGGCCAGGACCCAGTGGAGGTTCAGGGCCAAGATGGCCAAGAGAAGCCAGTCGAAGATCGTCAGCTCCAATTTCAGGGAGATGTCCAACGGTTCGTCCTCCGATATTCGAATTCTCTGATTTCCATCTGCGTCGTTTCGCCCCGGGATGATCAGAGGTCGCCGATGCTGGACGAGATCAGCTCCTGTTTCTTCTTCTCCAGGTAGCCGTAGACGGCGCCTTGGGGCGCTCCATCCATCAGCATCTCGATGGCGGTTCTTGCGATCCGGATCTGGTCGGGGTTTCCGATGATCCCGACGGTCTTGCCGTAGACGGAGATCCCGGCCCCCGTCAGCTTCTCGGTGATCTCCCGGGTCCTGCCGTCTTTGCCGATGATC
>CAZHAO010000113.1:0-6476 GCA_964530375.1 uncultured Methanotrichaceae archaeon | reverse complement strand
CCATAGATGACAAAAACGTAGACGAACCGCGGGACCATAACGCCGGAAGGATCTCTGATCTGAAAGGGGATCTTCAACGCGTGAATTCTATCTGTGATCTTCATCGTTTTTGCCATCCGATATTTTGGGTCAACCTCGTCCCTCTTATGTCGTTTCAATATTGAAGATTGGGATTGTGCTGCCGACCTGAACTTTCCTAAAACTTCTGTCCTTGTTGATATGTACTAACTTTACAGAAAATTCTGGCAAACTGGGGGACTGCACAATTTATCCGATTCTGAGCAAAAGATAAATCGTATGACAGTACCATTAGAACCCATCGATGGTGATGATATGAGCGACGTCATCGAGGTTGCCGACAGAAGCTGGGAGGAGGTGGTCGAGAGGTCTTCCAAGCCCACCCTCGCCATGTTTCACTCCCCCACCTGCCCTCACTGCCGGGCGATGATGCCCTACTTCGAGGAGTACGCGGCCGAGTTCAGGGGCAAGGTGAATTTCGTGAGGCTCAACATCATGGAGAACTCCTTCACCCCCGAGAGGTACGGCGTCATGGCCACCCCGACCTTCAAGCTCTTCTGCGGCGGAAGGCCGGTGCTGGAGATGGTGGGGGCAGCCTACCCATCCCTCCTGAAGAAGATGGTGGAGGACGGCCTCTCATCAGGAACGGAGTGCGCGAAGCGATCGACCCCCATCGACTACAACGTGGGCTACGTCTGAGATTCTCGCCTTTCTCCCCTTTAGCCGCTTTCCGTCCTCTTCTCATTTCTTCTTTTTCGATGTGATGCCGTCAGCTTGGTAAGCTGCTCTGGCCTGCACCGACCTTCGAGCTGTTGATCTATAATTATAGTGGGGTCATAGATAATAATTATTAATCATTATAGATATTATAAGTTGATACCAATTTATATTAGAAAGTTATAAATAACTTGGCGCGGTCAGGTAATGGTTTATGCGGATCTCTCGCGATACGAACCCGCACCACCCGCAATGAAGGATTTCGGGGGTGGATGAAATGCCCCAAGGCAGTTTTGATGTTAAAGACCTGAGGAGATTGGAGAACGATGTGAGCAAAAGGACGGGGATCAGGATCAACTGCGGCACCGTGAGCCCTCCCGTCCTCTCGCTTATGGCAGACGTCTTTCGGGATGAAGCGAAGCTATCTTATAAAGACCTCATGGAGATAGTCGCCGAGTTTCTGTGCAGCAGCAGCTACAGCCGCCGGGATATAAGAACCCTTATGATGAGGCTCGGAGTGGACGACTCGGAGATGCAGGCCGACCTGATTTACATGGCCAGGTCCTGGCGGAATCGCGACCCCTTCACCTATGCTGCGCCCTCCAGGTGAGGGCAAATCCATCGGCTTTTAGACTCCTCGTCCTCTCCAGGCAATCCTTTACTCTATCCTGCAGGCTGCCATCTTGTACTCAGGGATCTTGGCCACGGGGTCCAGGGCGTCGAAGGTGATGATGTTGGTCGCCTGCCAGTGGAAGGGCATGAAGGCCATCCCCGGCTTCACCTTCTCCGTCACCCGGGCCCGGGCCTCGGCCTCACCCCGAACCGTCTTCACCTTGACCATATCCCCGGAGGAGATCTTCAGCTCTGCGGCATCCTCTGGATTGATCTCGACGTAGAGCTCAGGGTCCCTCTCCTGGAGGGAGGGGCTCCGCCGGGTCATTGAGCCGCTGTTGTAGTGGACCACGATCCTTCCGGTGGAGAGGAGGATCGGATACTCCGGGCTCGTCTCCTCTGCTGCGGGCCTGTTCTCCACGGCGGCGATATTCGCCCTTCCGTTCGGTGTTGAAAACCTCTCCCGGTGGAGGATATCGGTTCCTGGATGGCCCTCGTCGGGGCAGGGCCAGCGGAGGCCCCCCGCCTTGGATATCCGCTCACGGGTCATGCCGCCGTACTGCGGCACAGTCCTGTTGATCTCTTTCAGAACTAAGTCGGCGCTCTCTCCTTTGAGATCCAAACCCATCCGTTTTCCGATCTCGTTTATGATCCAGAGACCCTCCTTCGCCTCGCCCACAGGAGGTACGGCCTGGTCGATCCACTGAACCCGCCGCTCCATGGAGGTGTAGCTCCCGTCCTTCTCCGCCCAGGCGGCGGCCGGCAGGACGAGATCGGCCATCCTGGCGGTGGCGGTCATGAAGATCTCCTGGACGATCAGAAAGTCCAGGCTGTCCAAAGCAGCTTTAGTCTTGTTGATGTTGGCATCGCAGACGACGGGGTCCTCTCCGATGATGTACATTGCCTTGATCTTCCCCTCCAAAGCGGCCTCCGTCATCTCCGTGGCGGTCAGCCCCGGCCCCAGGGGCAGGTCGTCCGCGTTCCAGGCCTCCTTGAAAAACTCGACCGAACTCGGGTCCGAGGCCCTCCTGTAGCCGGGATAGAACTCAGCCATGCCGCCCATGTCGCAGTTTCCTTGAACGTTGTTCTGGCCTCTCATCGGCCAGACGCCGGCGCCCGGCCTTCCCACCTGGCCACAGATCAGGGCCAGGGCGGCACAGGCCTTCACATTGTCGGTGCCGCAGACGTGCTGGGTTATGCCCATGGAGTAGAGGAGGGAGGAGGCAGGAGACCGGGCATAGATTCGGGCGGCCTTGATGATCTCCCCTGCGGGAACGCCCGTCAGCTCTGCCGCCTTCTCCAGGGAGTAGCCGCGAAGGCTGGCGCGGAGCTCTTCGAAGCCCAAGGTCCTCTCTCTGATGAACTTCATATCAGCGAGACCCTCATCGACTATCACCTTCATCATCCCCCTCAGGAGGTCGATGTCGCTACCGGGCTTGATCCTGAGGTGAAGATCCGCCATCCAGGAGGTGGAGGTGATCCTCGGATCGGCCACGATCACCGTCGCCCCGTCGTCCTTCGCCTTCTCCGCCCAGCGGGAGACGACGGGATGAGCCTCGGTGAAGTTAGTGCCGATGGCAAAGATGCATCTGGAGTTTTGCAGGTCGACGAGGTTGTTGGTCATGGCCCCCGTCCCCAGGACCGCACCCAGGCCTACGACGGTGGGCGAATGGCAGAGACGGGCGCAGTTATCCACATTTGGCGAGCCCAGGAGGCGGGCGAGCTTTTGCATGAGATAGTTCTCTTCATTGTTGCAGCGGGACGAGGCCAGAAACCCCAGGGATTCTGGCCCGTGCTTTTTGGCGTTGCGGGCCAGCCCCTCTGCGGCGAGATCGAGGGCCTCCTCCCAGGAGATCCTCACAAATTCGTCGCCCTCCCTTTTCATGGGATACTTGAGCCTCTCCTCGCTGTTCAAGACCTCAAGGACGGCGTTCCCCTTGGGGCAGAGGGCTCCCTCACAGGCGGGGTGGTCGGTCATATACTCAACGCCTATGGCTTTGCCCTTCTCCACCGCGAGGTAGTAGCCGCAACCGACTGCACAGTAGGGGCAAAGGGATGGCACTAATTGTGTCGTCAATCCTTATCCTCCAAAAGTATGCGGCAAACCTTCAGGTTTCCGCCTGCCGCCATATTCATTCCGCCTTAAGTTTAAGAAGGTTTTGCATCACCGCTCGCTTGGAAGCTGGGGTCCCAACTCAAAAAAATGCAGGGTGAAGACCCCGCCCGTCACCGGATCTCGCCGGCGGTGACCCCTTGCGCCATCTTCAGAGCTGCCACGGCACGCTTCAACCCCGAGAACTCGTCCACCTCTTTGTAAACGAGAGCCCCGGTGGGACAAGCGGAGACGCAGGCTGGAACCTCCCGGTCAGGGCACCAGTCGCACTTGACGGCGACTCTCTGCTCCTTGTTTCTGCCGATGACGCCGTAGTTGCAGACGGACGCGCAGGTCCAGCAGCCGATGCAGGCCTCCAGGTTGTGAGTCACCACCCTGACGATCCCGTCCTGGCTGAGGGCGCCGGTGGGACAGACTGAGACGCATGCGGCGTCCTCACAGTGGCGACAGACCATGGGAACGGAGACTGCGCACTCGGGCACGAACTCGACGTAGATCCTCTTCTTCGGAAGCGGCTTTTCGGCCACCGCTCCAAAGAGGCTCTTTGAGAGAGAGTGCTCGACGGCGCAGGCTATCTCGCAGGAGCGGCACCCCACGCACCTTTCAGGCCTTATCAATATCTCTTTCATCTGATCTCAACTCCTGAGCAAAACGGGTTTGGACCTAGGCCTTCAGCCCGAGCCCCTTCCTCTTCTCCTGGATGGTGCTGATCATGAGGCCCGCCGCCTTGAAGGGGTCGGGCTCCACGGCGAAGGTGGCTCCGACGACGCCTCCGACGCCCTTGGTGAGGAGGTTGGTGACCTCGGCGCTCCCCAGGACCGGCGGCACCGTCCCCAGGACTGTATAGACTCCGGAGGCGACGACGTAAGCCCCGATGCTCACAGCCTTCTCGCTCATCCACTCCGGGGCGGCGCCCGCTGCCGGAAGGTCGCTGATGTCGACGCCGAGGTGGTTGGCCAGGGCCGCCGCCAGGACGAGGATCCGGCTGATGTCGACGCAGGAGCCCATATGGAGGACCGGCGGGACTCCGAGGGCCTCGCAGACGGCCCGGAGGCCCGGCCCCGCCTCCTTGGCGGCTTCGGGCTTCAGGAGGCCTGCCTTGGCGCAGGCGATGGCGTTGCAGCCCGTCGTCACGACCAAGACGTCGTTTTTGATCAGCTCCCGGACGAGGTTTATGTGGCCATAGTCGTGCTGAACCTTCACGTTGTTGCAGCCCACGACAGCGCCCACGCCCTTGACGGCACCGGAGACGATGGCGTCTATGAGGGGCTGGGGCGTTCCGCCAAGAGCACCCAAAATCGCCTCGGCGCTGAAGCCCACCATGCAGGCGCTCTTATCCTTGGGTATGTTCACCCTGGCAGGGTCCCGGTTCGGGTAGTTTTCGACGGCGTCCTTGACGATCTCCCTCGCCGTCTCCAGGGCACGCTCCTCGTGGTACTCCATCCGGACCGTCCCGGGGAAGTCGGCCTTGGGGGAGGTGGAGATGAACTTGGTATGGTAGCAGCTGGCCAGGTTTCCGAGGGCGGGCATGATGCACTGGACGTCCACCACCATCGCCTCAACGGCGCCGGTGATCACGGCCAGCTCCTGCTGGAGGAAGTTTCCTGCAATCGGAACTCCGTGGCGCATGATGACCTCGTTTCCTGTGCAGCACATTCCAGCGACGCTTATCCCCTTCGCCCCCATCTTCTTGGCGAGGGCGATCATCTCAGGGTCCTCGGCAGCGGCGACGATCATCTCCGAGAGGATCGGCTCATGGCCGTGGACTATGATGTTCACCTCGTCCGCCTTCAGGACGCCGAGGTTCGACTCTGAGACGACGGGGGTCGGGGTTCCGAAGAGGACGTCCTGGACGTCGGTGGCGATCATGGAGCCGCCCCAGCCGTCGGAGATGCTAGTCCGCAGGCCGTGGAGGAGGATGTGGACGGGGTCGTTGTCGACTCCGATGTGGGTTCTGTGCATGCACTCGACGATCTCTCGATCTACGCCTCTTGGGTCGATCCCGGCGTCCTCCCAGACCTTCTGGCGCTTGGGAGGCGCTCTTCTGGTGAACTGAATCGGTCCCGTCTGCTTTCCAAACTCCGAGAGGAGGACGTTGGCCAGCTCCAATGCCACCTCCTCGGGGCTCCGATCTTCCGTGGAGATGTTGTACTCAGAGGCCAGGGCGTTCAGCTTCGCCTCATCCTTGACCTGGTAGTCCTTCGCCTTCCCTTCGGCCATCTGCTTGAAGGCCATGACGGCGTCTCGGGCATGATCGGAGTGGGCTGCGGCCCCGGCAGCGATCATCCGCAGCAGGTTCCGGGCGACGATGATGTCTGCAGTGGCACCGCAGACCCCCTTGTCGGGCCCCTCGCCGAAGGGGTCGATCCGACAGGGCCCCATATTGCAGTTGCGGCAGCAGACTCCGAGCTGGCCGAAGCCGCACTGAGGCTGCTGTTTTTCGAAACGGTCCCAGGCGGTCTCGATCCCCGCCCGGGTGGCCTCCAGGAGCATCGTCCTGGTGGCCGGATCGACGCTCCTTTCGTTGACGTTCTTCACCATTCTTGTGACCTCGCTTATCCTTTGGATAATTCTAGTAGTATGACAACGCTTAGCAACTAACAACTATTTAACTTTTGCCGCATTTTATTTTATTTTTACTGCTGCTAATCTTTTAAATGAGGGGTAACAATATTGCCACCCAATATGTTTTATGTAATTTTTATGTATTCAATTTTGCTTTTTACTCATTATCAATCTATTTTTATGCTGCTCCGATTCGATGAACAAAAACAACAATCTATATAATACGACGTATATTTTATGCACGTTATTTACTTCAAGATCGAAGCCGCCAAGATGTTTGAAGGTAAATTTGTTCCTGTGGAGATCCGGCCCCTTACATATCTCTATCTTCGACTATCCCTCTTTCATGGCTGTACAAATGTCCTGGTAGATCCGTCCCGGATGGCCGACGGACCAACAGCTGTAGGCAGATCGAATATGATGGGAAGAAGCTTCAGAACCCAGAACTAAA
>CAZHAO010000112.1:0-6615 GCA_964530375.1 uncultured Methanotrichaceae archaeon | reverse complement strand
GAGGTCGATAGCCTCGGCGAGGTATGAGTCGCCGATCGTCCATTTAGCCAGGTCGGGGTGCTTCTCGGGGTCGAAGAGGCCGCCGTTGTAGGCGGGAACCCTGATCACGCCGTCGATCCCGAGGTTTCGGCTCCCCTGGTCGATCAGCCGGAAGAGGTCGTTCAGGTCCGACCATAGCGACCTTCTGATGGGGAGGTAGGCCTGGGCGGCGGGGCCGTCGAGGCGGGCCGCCACCTCCTTTTTGATCCGGTCGAAGCTGTAAGAGCTGGCGTAGACCTCGTCTTTGAGGTCCAAAAGCTCCTTCCCCTCGGCGTAGAGGAGGAAGAGGAAGCGGTAGAGGAGGATCATCGTGTTCCTCTGAACCCTCGCCCTCGTCTCGGAGTCTTTCGGATCGAGGCCGTTCTCCCGCCAGGCTATGAACCCCTCCGCCAGGATCTTCATCGCTCGGTAGACGTTCTCCTTCAGGTTCTCCCCGATCTCCCGGGCGTAGTTCGCCGACCCCCGCAGGACCTCCTCCAGGAATACCTCTCCCCGTTCGTTGGGGAGGAAGGCCTCCTGCCGGAAGAAGTAGTAAAAGTACCTGAAGGCCTTGACGTCCCTGGCCTCCAAAATCGCCGCGAGATCCACCTCGTAGTAGACGTCCAGGGGCCTCTCCTGCCGGTAGAGCCTCCACTTCGCGCCGTTGGAGAGGATACCCCAGGCGGGCTCCGTCTCGGTGAGGTAGAGCCAGATCTGAAAGGACGGGTTACGCCTCTTATCCTGCCGGTCTTTTCCGAACCTGTCCAGCTCGGCATCCCACCTCTTCACCTCGCCGATGGCAAAGGCCTCTTTGAAGAAGGAGTCGGTGTCCTTTTTCGCCTGGGCCCGGTCCCGAGCCTCCCGGTCCGGGAAGAAGGCGTAGTCGGGAAACTCCCGGGACTTCGTCGCCCCCTGCACCTCGTAGCTCGGGAGGATCACGCCGAATAGGGACCGAAAGAGCCGGTCCTCCAGCTGCGACTCGGAGAGGCCGTCGACGAAGGCAGCCTCCCGCTCGTATATCCTCCTGATCTTCTCGAAGGCGGCCTCGTGATCGGAACCGCCCCATTCGGGGGCGGATTTGATCTGGTTTTCTAGATAGTGGTTAGAGAAGAGGTTTCTGTTCTTGAAGGGTCGCAACGCCATCTCCATCGGGATCAGACTCTCCTCTCGCCCCGGTGCCGATAAATCTGTCGACAGAAAGGCAAGAAACGATCGGAGAT
Organism: uncultured Methanotrichaceae archaeon; assembly: GCA_964530375.1. Lineage (GTDB taxonomy): Archaea > Halobacteriota > Methanosarcinia > Methanotrichales > Methanotrichaceae > Methanocrinis. The sequence goes on along the minus strand of CAZHAO010000112.1, from coordinate 5,377 downwards.
CGGAGGCGAGAAACGGCCGCCAAAATCGGCGGAAGCTCAGATCTTGACGCAGCGCAAACGAGAAAAAATAAGAGCGAGGGTTGATGGGCCCGACGCGATTCGAACGCGTGATCCCCGCCGTGTAAGGGCGATGTCATAACCGACTAGACCACGGGCCCACCGGCCCATCCCTTATCCCTCGTCATATTAGATCCTATCGCTTAAGGCCGCCGCGATTTAGAATCTACTTTCTCCGGATGTAGGGGCCCGTCATCGTCACATCCAGGACCTCGTCGGAGGGCTTCGATGTTGCGAGGCTGACGATCACGATCGCCAGGATCGATACGACAAACCCTAACAGGCTGAAGTGGACCGGCAGGGGGTGGACGAACTTGTCCCAGTATCCGCAAGCCCGGCGGCGAGAAGGCCGAGGCCCATGGAGAAGGGCGCCCCCTCCCTCGTCGCCCGCCGCCAGTACAGCCCCGCAAAGAGCGGCGCCACGTAGCAGGCGAGCATCAGCCCGATCCCCATCCATATCAGCCACGCCAGGAGCTCGGGCGGCTTGCTCCACGCCATGATCAGCGTCAGGACCGCCGAGGCAGCCACCGCGAGCCTGCTCACGGATGTGATCCGCTCGTCCGAGGCTGCGGGATTCATGAACCTCTTGTATATGTCCCAGCCGAAGTAGGTCCCGATGGTGAGGGTCAATCGATCTGTGGTGGACATGACGGCGGCGAGGACGATCACCCCGATGAAGACGCTGATCACGCTCGGGAAGGACTGCTCGGCCGCCAGGACGAAGGCGTAATCCGAGGGGTTCGATACGTTCGTGGGGAGCGAGATCAGCCCCTCCGCGGCCATCGCCCTCCCCGCGTACCCGGAGATCTTGATCAGGTACATCACGACGACGTAGACCGTAAAGGCGGCCAGCTGCGCCCACTTGAAGTACCTCGCATCCCGGGCGGCGAAGACGTTGTTGATGACGTGAGGCGCGCTGGCGAGGCCGAAGGCCAGAAGGAAGAAGAAGGAGACGAGAAAGATCGGCGTTGCGAAGGCGTACCCCGCATATGGCCCCGTGAGATCAGGGTACCAGCTGGGATACCAGGGAGCAACGAAGTTCGGATCGATCCCTGCAAGGACGGCGTTGATCTGGGCAAGCCCGCCCGCGGAGCTTATCACCACCGGTGCGACGATCAATACGCCGATGATCAGCATCAATCCCTGGATCAGGCTCGTCCAGGCGACGGCGTAAAGCCCCCCCATGATGACGTAGGCGGTCACGATCACCGCCGAGAGTATCAGGGCCGTATGGTAGGAGATCCCGAAGGGCCAGCTCAGGACCATGCTGATGGCGACGTACTGGCCCACCATGTAGATGAGAGATACCAGAATCCCCGTCACCGCCGAAAGTCCCCGAATCCCGTTATTGCTGTAGAACCGGTCAGAGAAGTAGTCTGGACCGTCAGGTACCCCCGCTCCTTCCCCACGGCATGAAGCTTCGTCCCGAAGAGGAGGATGCAGACCGCAGCGCCCAGGGGGACGAAGACCTGCTCCCATATGGTGGGCCAGACGGTGACGTACCCGAGGCCGCTCGTCCCCAGGATCGTCATCCCGCTGCAGATGCAGGCGATAATGAGGATCGTGAATGCCCAGAAACCGAGGTTTCGGCCCGCCAGGATGTAGTCTTCCGAGGTCTTTACCTTCCTCGATGCCCAGGCCCCCACGGCCATCAGCCCCAGGAAGTAGACTGCGACTATCGCCACCATCTCGAAGTTGAGCTCCAACCCCTTCACCACCTGAGCGCCCAGAAGAGGAGCACCAGGGCGATCAACGCCGGCGCGGCGATGACCAAGAAAGGCGTCTCAAAGGGCAATCCGAACAAATAACCTTCCTCCGCTTAATGATATACATTATTGAACATTCTTATACATATGCAACGTGATACCGCTTGACACGCGCGATATGATAACGCATTTTCCCTGCGACGTGATATCGTGTTGCTTTATATCACGTTTAAATTTAACGTCGATCAGAAGTCCAAGCCGTCGTCCGGGTTGAGGAGGAGGGCGACTTTTATAAGAGATCTCGTCCTGTTATTCCAAGATGAACCAACAGGTCGAGATGGACCTCTCCGCCGAGGGGAAAGGGCTCAAAGAGATCTGCGATTCGGCCGCCGAGGCCGTCTCCGAATCGATTAAAAAGATGGTGGGCGACCCCTCCAGCGGCACAGTGATGCAGATGGGCGCCGACGGCACCCCCACCAAGGAGATCGACGGGAGGGCCGAGGAGGCGGTGATCGCCGTTCTGGAGAGGTCGGGGGTCAGTTTTGCTATCCTCTCCGAGGAGATGGGGAGAAAGGAGATCGGCGACGACCCAAAGTACTTCCTCCACCTCGACCCCCTGGACGGGACCTTCAACGCCATCTCTGGCATCCCCTTCTACTCGGTATCGATCTACATCAGCGGCCCGTTCTGCAGCCTCGGCTACGTCTTCGACCTCGCCCACGCCGTCAAGTTCTACGCCGAGCGGGGCCGGGGCGCCTGGACCGAATTTGGCGGCACCAAGTCCCTTCTCGCCGTATCCACCACCCCCACCCTCTACGACTTCAGCGTCTCGGCCTACACCCTCCGCCCCAACACCGGTCGGATCGTGGGGCTCGGAGACGTCGTCCGGCGGATCAGGACCCTCGGGTCCACCTCCCTCGAGCTCTGCCTCGTCGCCGCGGGGAGGCTCGACGCCTTCGTAGACCTCCGGGGAGGCCTCAGGCTCGTGGACGTCGCCGCGGGAAGCCTCATCGTCCAGGAAGCCGGGGGGATCGTCACCGACGGCCGGGGCGAAAGGATTCAGTTCAACGGCGACATGTGGCAGAAGGCCGAGTTTCTTGCCTCAAACGGCCTATTTCATCGAGAGATCCTGGACCTCATAGGGGGTGGCCGAATTTAGGGTCGGCTTCGTCTCCCGGGGAGACCCCGAGTCGGTGAAGATGGTCAGAAACCTCGTCGAGAGGTTCAGGTCCAGGGCCGATATCGTAGTCGAGCCGGAGACGGCGAAGAAGCTCGGCTTTTCCGAGACCAAAATCGAGGATATGGACGTCGACCTCATAGTCTCCGTCGGGGGGGACGGGACGATCCTCAGGACGATCAGGAGGATGGAGGACCCGAAGCCGATCCTGGGGATCAACATGGGCACCCTCGGCTTCCTGGTGGACGTGGAGCCGAAGGACGCGGTAAAGACCCTGGAGCGGGTCCTCTTCGGCTTCGAGGTTATGGAGCGGAGCCGGCTTCAGACCCATCTCAACGGCAAGCCCCTCCCCCCGGCCACCAACGAGATCGCCCTCCTCTCGGCGAGCCCCGCCAAGATGCTGGAGTTTGAGATCACCGTCGACGACTCGCTTCTGGAGAGCCTCAGGGCCGACGGCCTCCTCTTCGCCACCTCCACCGGCTCCACCGCCTACGCCATGTCCGCGGGGGGCCCCATCGTCGATCCCCGGGTCGACGCCATCGTCCTCGTCCCCATGGCCCCCTTCAAGCTCTCAGCCCGGCCCTGGGTCCTCCCGGCAGAATCGATCATAAAGGTCGACCTGGAGCTCCCCGAGAAGGAGGCCCTCGTCGTCATCGACGGCCAGAACGTGGCCACCATATCGAAGAAGGACCACATCACCATCAGCAGGGCAATAAAGCCCGCCCGGTTCGTCAAGGCCCTGGAGGGTGGATTCTACGAGAAGGTAAAAAGCAAGCTCGCCTGACTGGCCAAATGGGTTGATAGGTCCCGATAGAAGCTTTGGGATTTCAGGTCCAGCCGGGAGGCTCTGGCCGAGATGTTATCCGCAAACGTTCATCTTGCTGCGGGTTGGGGTCGATAAGATAAGTCCCTCGAAGAAGGAATGCACGAAGATGATCTGCTCAAGATGTGGGTTATGCTGCACGAATCTGGACGTGATGATAGTAAATCCGAGGTCGATAAGGCCGGACGGCACCGTCGACCCAATGGACCCAGACTCCATGATCTCCAAGCCTGCGGGCAAAATGTGCCCCCATCTCGCGCATCTCGGAGATCTCGCCGTATGCACCATCCACGACCTCCCCTGCTATGGGGGTACGCCCTGCGACCTCTTCGACCAGATCGGCCCCGAGGACGGCACTTGCGTCCTCGGCGGGTACTATAAAAGCACAGTGTCCTCGAAGCTCTGACCGGCTTTTGATAAGCTCGCGACGATGTCAACGAATATGTTGACGGAGAGCCTTTCGTAGAACGCCAGTTGTAGGATCATCGGAGTCTTCTAGAACGGTCTTTTTGGCCTCCCCATTTGTCGTGCCCGTTCCATTTGTTCCCTCGCCATCTCCGCTTGATGTCGAGATTGTTCTGCTTGGTGCTGTGACCACTCGTGAAACTCTTTGGACCGATGCATGGATTCTTCTTGTTGGCGGCGCATGAGCTCCTGCTGGCGATGCATGAATTCCTGTTGCTGCTTCAATGCATGATACTTATGGGTGTTATCTTGAGCTTGTTTCAGGTCCGCGTCAGTTTGATTAGAGAATACTCTCTTTAACCAGCCGAACATATTTATCACTACTATTGGTGATTAACCTTCTATAAGCATTTTTCGCAATAGATTGCCCGATCCAAAAACCGGGTATTTTCCAGGAATTGAGGTCAAAACCTCCTTTAAGCTCTCCCCGATTTTCGAGCTATATGAGATATCTTCTGAAATATATAAATATAAATTAATTTAGGATAGAGATGGATATCAGAGATGAGCCCATCAGAAAGAACCACATGGCTCCTCAAGTGGCTTTTTTGGACGTAGTTCTAGCATCTTGACCATTTTTCGGCTTAATCAATCCTTAGAAGATGTATTTGATAAAAATAAAAATAATGATAAGGCTCACAAATCCGACGATCGTAGTTTTCGAATTCCATCCTCGACTTCGGCCCGACCATGCAGATACAAAAATTATAAATGTATTGGCGATCATCTGAATATCACGGAGGTGAACGAGATGGCAGAGTTTCTGGGACGAGTGGAGAACGGCGAGTTCAGGATACTGGAGCCGAAAGAGCACTGCTGCACCGTGAGGCTGACGAAGCTGATAAAGCCGAGCCTGCCGCCGGACATAGCGGCGATCGAAAAGCACCAGATCGACCTCTCGGCAGACGAGGGGATGGCGATCATGGTGGAGGGCGCCCTCGGCAAAGAGGAGCTCTGGATGTACGAGGCGAAGGTCGTCGACAGGGCGGGGCCGATCCTCTCGGCAGCGGTCAGGAAGATCTTCGGCTGAAGACCCAGGATATCGGAGCCGACGCCGCACCCCTCGAGGGGATGCGGCGCTCTATTTTATTTCGACTAAAACAAATATATCGCCAAAAGCCCCACCCCGACCATGGGCAGGAATATCAG
>CAZHAO010000111.1:0-6648 GCA_964530375.1 uncultured Methanotrichaceae archaeon | reverse complement strand
TCTTGCCGTCGGCGACGACTCCGACGAGTCCAGCCTCGGCTCCGCCGCCGATGGTGGCGTTCGCAAGGCCGTTCCGGAGGTTGACGCCTGCTCCAAGGCCGCCAGCTATCGCCGCGGCTCCAACGGTGCCCTTCTTGTTGGAAGCCCCGATATCTTCGCCGCGGGCTCCTGTTCCCAAAAATCCTGTTCCTGCGGCCAGGGTCCCGGCGCTGATGTTGTTCTTCTTTTCGCCGACGGCGGCGACGCCGACCAGGGCGGCTTCAGCCCCGGCACCTATGGTTCCGTTCTGGAGGTTGATGCCCGCTCCAAGGCCGCCTGCGGCAGCCGCAGCCGCCACGAAGCCGTTCCTGCTTGAGGCCTCGACGTCCTCGCCGAAGGCGCCGGTCCCGGCAGGTCCAGTGGCAGCGGCCAGGGTTCCGGCGCTGATGTTGTTCTTCTTTTCGCCGACGGCGGCGACGCCGACCAGGGCGGCCTCGGCCCCGGCACCTATGGTGGCGTTCGGAAGGCCGTTCTGGAAGTTTACGCCTGCTCCAAGGCCGCCTGCGGCAGCTGCAGCCGCCACGAAGCCGTTCCTGTTTGAGGCCTCGACGTCTTCGCCGTAGGCGCCGGTCCCGGCGGGCCCGATGGCTGCGGCCAGGGTCCCGGCGCTGATCTCGTTCTTATTCTCGCTGACGGCGGCGACGCCGACGACGGCAGCCTCGGCTCCTCCTCCGGCGATCCCCTGCTGAAGGCAGATATCTGCGCCCACCCCGCCCGCCGCTGCGGCGGCAAGAGCGATGCCGTCCCTGTTGGAGGCCTCGACGTTCTGGCCGGAGGCGGCGGTGCCGTCGTCTCCTGTGCTGGCCGCCAGGGTTCCGCGGATCACGTTCTTCTTGCCGACGGCGGCGACACCGATTCCTGCGGCCTCGGCCTCGCCGTCGATGTAGAGGCCCGGAAGTCCTCCAGTCCAGTCAACGTCGAAGTCGACATCGCCGGCCCCCGCTCCTGCGCCCACGCCCCCGCGATCGCTGGTCGCCGAGCTGATGTTGCCGTAGGCCCAGGCGCTGTTCCCGGTTCCCGTCGCGAGGCTGCAGTCCACCTCAGAGATGCCGTCGCGGCTGTCGTAGGAGGATACGCCGACTGCTGCCCCCTCCCCCTCGATCTTCAAATTTGTGGGGCCGAGGTTGAAGTTCATGTAACCGGCGGTCCCGAAGGCCGTCGGAAGAGTCCCGACCATCTGAGTATCCTGGGAGGTGGTGATCCCGCCGTCGATATCTATCGTCTGCACCGAATCGAGGGACCCGCCATATACAAAGGCGTGCTGCATAGCGCTCCTTTTGCCGAGATCGCCGGTGGAGACGACGGCGCTCTCAGCAGCGCCATCTATTGAGACGTCCTGGACGACGCCCAGGGACTGGGGGGTGAGATGAGAGCTTCCGAGGGCCAGCGTATGGGAGGCATCCTGAGCATAAATGTAGCTCGCGCCCGCGTAACCGCCGCTCCCGGCGTATCCCTGAACAGCGTACACATCCCCCGGACCGGAGATCTTTCTGGAGTCGTCCATGCCGAGACCACCGCTGAAGCTCGCCAGGGTCGTGCCGCTGACCTCGACGCTGTCGTCCACCTCGTAGTGGTCCGTGATGCTCACGCTGGCGCCGCCATCGCTCGCCGCAAAATGCATATCGACGGCATAAGCCCCTTGAAAAATGAGAAGACAAATTGTCGATACGATTAACCGATATGGCCCGGACAGAGATCTCCCTCCCTCAGCTAGCTCCAGTTATGCTCGTTAGAATTTATGCTCAGCATTAGCACTTATGCTCATAGATATACTTTTCTACAAATTGATAAAATATCATGAATGAGATATACAACCCTTATCTGGGGCATATTGGGCAGGAATGAAAACAGTGAAAATAAAGATACCGAATGATGTAGGCCATATTTTGGCATATTTAACGAGCTCCACTTATGCTGGCCTGGTCAATTGATCCGGGCTAGAGGCTCGTTCATCCACCATCAGATGCCATCGACGGCGACGATGTAGTCGAAGAACCAGAACGGAACGGCCGGATGATGAGATCTCGATATCCGACTAAATGGTCATTTTGTAAAATATAATGCAGCTTTTATCTTTGGAGGGGATCAGAGGCAGAGTACCCAAAGACGCGTCGGATGAGGTCTTTCACCGATTCGTCTCGCCCGAGTTGAGGCTATCGTAAGCAAAAAACCGACCGCCTGGACCTCATATCCATCGCTCAGACGACTTTCACCTCTTCTGAGCCGCTGAGCCAAACCGTGTTGTAAGCCTCATCCTCCACCACGACGATCGGAAGATAATCGCCGGCCTCCGCCTCCACCTCCTCGAGGCCGATCCGATAGCTGAAGAGGGGCGACCTCGAAAGGACCATCGGCTGATGATAGCTTGAAGATAGCGTCCCACCAGCGAGGGCGGAGACGTTGTAGAAGACTACGGCGGTCTCGTCTTCGACTGCGGTCACGTTATCCGCCAGATAGCTCAAGTAATCGACGCCGGAAGCCGTGACGTTCAGAACGTCCCGAGATGCGTAGTGGACCAGTCCCGATAGGTCGATGAGGCCGTTGAGATCCCCGTCGTCCCCGAAGTAGGCGTAGGCCGAAACCATCGACTCTCCAGAGTCCAGAAGGAGGACGCAGGGAGAAGATCGGGCCAGGAGAGGCCGGAGCTTCTCGGAGACGCCGACCACCTCGGACGTGATGACGGGAGAGACGGAGCCGTCGGGGCCTGTGACCATATAGAACGTCCCTGGCCAGGAGAAGGTGACCCGAGCCTCGCCACCCTCGACCTCCCGGGCCTCGGACCAGACGACCTCTCGGGAGCCGTTCTCGACGACGTACAAAGTCGCCCTCTTGAGGTTACGGTCCGGGTCCCTCATCTCCACCTCTACAGCTCCGGGGCTATCGGGGCTTGCGACCTCGGAGATGACCAGAAGGTCTACGACCTCCGGCGGTGGTGAGCTGCCCGTCGCCCTGATCATCCACTCAGTCTCGTTCTGCTGATACGCTCCCAGGCTCCAAGCCAGGATCCTGTTCGGGTTTCTAGCCGAGATGAAAGATCTATTTGTGGCGGGACCGATGTCGGTGCCGACGAGGACCCCTCCAAACTCGTAGAGGGAGACGAAGAAGAGGCCCGATGCCCGGACGTCCGGGACGTCCACCACGGCCCAGCCGAACTCCTCGCCGAAGAAGGCGTCGGCCCTGTCCGTCACCTTCGAAATGACGTTCAGCTCATCGTCCAGGATCTCCAGAACGAAGATATCGGAGGCGGGTTTTTGCTCCAGCTTGCCGTAGACGGCCACCGAGGATAGAGTCCAATCGCCGGAGGGGGCTTCAAAGAGGATACAGTGACCCGTTCCGTCGCCAATTCGAAATCCGTTCTCCGCCGTTCCGTCGTCCAGGTACAGGGTCACAGAGCTCTCGCAGGAGGCGCTTGAGCAGCCAAAAGCGAGAAGGATCATAAGCCAAGTCAAAATTCTCGTCATGGGCCCCAACAACCTCCTCCTCTCCCTTTGCCGAGTATCCCGCCTCTTTCCGCCAGGCGATCTCCTCGGCCCATCGTTCGTCGGCACCGTTGTAGCTTTTGAAGCCCGATAGAACAGTTATCGCATCCCCTAAAATCTCTGTCGGTCCCCGTACTGAAACATAAAACGCATTACCAAATTATACCTTCCGATCCCATCCAGGGACCTCGCCATCTACAAGCAGTTCAACAACCCCAGGATGGCGATGATGCTGGACCCGGAGGATTGATTAGGGGCGCGGCGGTCGGCGCATACCTGCTTGCGGGGGGGGGGCGCGACCGTCTCGTCAGCCCGGTTTTTTTTGCGCTGGCTGTTTCAGAACCGGTTGAGGGCGGGATTTTAGGGTCGGCCTCGAAGCCGCATATCACAACAAGACCAAATCATCTCTTTCCCTGATCCGCTCGTAAAGTTTCCTGTCGGTGGTAAAAAGGGGCGCCTTCGTCTTCTCTGAGGCTGCAACGAAGAGCGAATCGTATATCGTGAGCCGATTTTCTGTGGCGATCTCAAAGGCCTCGTCCAGAAGCTCCTGAGCGGGGATGACCTCGCAGACGCCCAGGATGAAGTCCCTCGATAGAACCAGAGCCCTGAACGCACCGCTCTTCGGCTCGTCGAAGAAGGCCACCCTCTTCCAGGCGACGTTGGCCACCTCTGCCATCGCAATCTCCACGGTTATGGGGCTGTGCTCTTCGATCGCCTTCTCGGCTCTCGCGGAGGCCTCGTCTCTGAAGAAGACGGCGGCGATGACGCTCGAATCCAGAACTGCCCTATCTCTCATCCCGATCCGCCCTTATCAACTCCGAGGCGCTGATCTCCCGCGTCATCGCGGCCCTAAGCTCTTTCGCCTCAGCGAGGAGCCTCTTTTTGTTCTTATCCCTCACCAGCTCCTCGATTTTCGTCCTGATCTCCTCCTGCCAGTTCACCTCGTTCATCTCGTCCATCATCTTTCTGAGGTTCGGAGGGATCCTGACGCTGTATACAACAGTTTCTGTAGACATAAAATTCTCTTTGATTTTTCAGCGATATATTAGTTTTCATTTATGTATACAATTCGTCTGAGGCGGACGAACAAAAAGGACGAAAAAGCGTTGGAGCTTCCAAAATCCGAGACCTCAACCCCCATTTCGGCGGGAGCTCTTCTCGGACCCTTCAGCCTCTTTCTTGCCGCCCTCCCACCGCCTCCGACGGCGACCTCCCGGTCCCTCAGGGACCCGCCCCGGCCCAGGGATATCTTGCGGGGTCCCTGAAGAGGTGCCTGGACCTGGCGATCTGCTCGGAGGTCCCGAGGACGAGAAGAACGTCTTCTGCCTCGATCTCGGTGTCGCTGTGGGGGTTGAGGATGTTCCCCGACTCCCTGATGATGGCGAGGGCGTTCACCCCCAGCTTCTTTCTCAGCTCCAGGTCGGCGAGGGTCTTTCCGGCGGCGGGAGCCTTCTCCTCGACCTTGACGGTGACGACCTCGACGTTCGGAAGGTACCGCCTGAGGTCTGAGATCTTGTCGGGCTCGATCTCGACGTTCCTGAACATATCGTAGCCGATGGACCGGACCTCGACGATCATCTTCTCGATCTCGGTCCTGGGGACGAGGTACTTGCCGAGGATCCGCGAGAATATCTCCACCGAGGTCTCAAACTCCTCGGGGATCACCTCGTCGGCCCCGCGGTCGTAGCACCCCGCCGCCTCGTCGAGGTACCGGACCCGGGCCATGATGTAGACCTTGGGGTTGATCATCCTCGCCATCTCCACGATCCTCCGGGTCGCCATCTCGTCGGAGACGGCGACGACGACGACCCTGGCCGCGTCGACGTCGGCGTGCCGGAGGACGAGCTCCTGGGTGGCGTCTCCGTAGTGGATCGGCTCTCCCTTCGCCCCCTCCTCTCTCACCTTCTCGGGTTTCATCTCAAGGATCAGGTAGGGGAGATCCCCGACCCGGGCGGCCCGGGCCAGAGTTCGTCCGACGAAGCCGTAGCCGATGATGACCAGATGGTTTTCCATCTTCTCCGGGATCGCGGCGAAGGGGTGGCCAGCCTTCAGCTTAGCGGGTAGGGGCAGCCGATATAGAAGGTATGCAGCCTTCGGCGACCCGGCGATGACGAAGGGGGTAGCCGCCATCGTCAGGACAGAGACGGCGAGGAAGAGCTGGTGCTCGCCTCTGCCCAGGATGCCGGAATCGAGGCCGGTCTTGGAGAGGATGAAGGAGAACTCCCCGATCTGGGCGAGGGCGAGCCCCACCAGAACCCCCGTCCGAAGGGGGTAGCCGAGGAGGAGGGAGACGCCCCCGGCGACGGCGGCCTTCAGGACCAGAACCCCCAGGGCCGCCGCAAAAACAAGCTCCGCCCTCTCGACGAAGAAGCCGACGTCCAGGAGCATCCCGATGGAGACGAAGAAGAAGCTGGTGAAGACGTCCCGAAAGGGGATGATGTTCCCCAGGGCCTGGTAGCTGTACTCCGACTCGGAGATGATCAGCCCCGCCAGGAACGCCCCCAGGGCGAGGGAGAGTCCGGCGGAATAGGATATCCAGGCGACGGATAGACAGATGAGGATCACCGCCAGGAGGAAGAGCTCGCTGGACCGAAGGCGGACGACCTGGTAGAGGAGGGCTGGGACGATCAGCTTCGCGGCCAATATCACCAGGACGATTATCCCGGCCCCCTTCGCCAGCATCATAAGAAGGGGCATCCAGAGGCCCGTCGACTCTTCCGCCGCCAGGAGCGGGACGAAGAGCATCATGGGGACGACGGCTATGTCCTGGAAGATCAGCATCCCCAGGGTGGTTCCGCCGTGGGGGGAGTCCACCTCGTCCCGGTCCTGGAGGATCTTGAGGACCACCGCCGTGCTGCTGGGGGCGACGAGGAAGCCGGCGAGGATCGACTCGCTGAGGGGAAGGCCGACCTCGACACCGATGAAGGCCGTGGCGAGGAAGGTGATGGCGACCTGGAGGGGGCCTCCCACCAGGGTGGGCCTTTTGATCCGGAGGAGCTTATCGAAGGAGAACTCGATCCCTATGGCGAAGAGGAGGAGGACCACCCCCACCTCGGCGAGGACCTCGATCTGCTCCACCTCCTGGACGAGCCGCAGGCCGTAGGGCCCCGCCACCACCCCCGTCGCCAAG
>CAZHAO010000110.1:0-6680 GCA_964530375.1 uncultured Methanotrichaceae archaeon | reverse complement strand
CGTTAAGGTAAAACCTCTCAGAGAACGCTGATCTGCGGATAATCGAAGTCCTCATCGAACTCTGGCTCGACGGCGATGGTGATGCAAAATGCAGCAGTGACAACGATTTAAAGCTTTATACCTCGCGAAGCAATCTTACCGATCTTGGATTAACAATTGATGAATGGACAGATATAAATGCATTAAATTTTGAATACGGTAAAAGCAGAGCCAACGCTTCAAAATTCGGTATCCAAAGGTGGATTGAGGAAAATGGAAACCTAAATTTAGTTAGATTATATATTAGATATGAGCAATCCACAAAATCTTATCCCTCTCAAGGTGCCATCTGGCTCTTCGATTACTTTAGAATAAACGGCATGGTCGCCAGCTTCGAGCCGAACGAGGGCCCCTATGAGAAGGAGGGGACGCCCAGCAGGATAAGCCAGGGGAGCAAAATCACCTACACCATAAGATACGGAAACGACAACAACAACACCACCCTGACGAACCTGGTGATCGTGGAGGATTACGATCCCCGGATGGAGCTCCTTTCGGCCGACCCGCCGCCAGACCCCGGGACGAATAACGTCTGGACGATAGGGAACGTATCGCCGGCCCAATACGGCCAGATCGTCCTGGTGATGAAGATGAACAAGCAGAACTTCGTCGCGGACTTGGACGGCCGCGTCTCAGGAAACGGCTTCGTCTCCGTCAGGCGGAGGTTTACGACCGATAGGGACCCCTGCACGATAATCAACAACGTCAGGATATCCTGCGACCAGTTCGAGAGGAGGGGCAGGGTTGAAACGCCGGTGAAGCCCGTCGTCGGGACGACCCTCAGCTTCTCGGAGCACGGCTCGGGTTGGTACGAGTCGGAGGAGGTCCTGAGCTACATGACCACCAGGATGAAGATGAACCGGGAGTTTGATGCCGTCTGGGCCCCCGCGATCCTGAACCTCTCTTCCGGCCGCGCCGTCGGCTACAACTCCAGCTGGTATGCGAGCCACCTCTGCATGGACGAGAAGAGGGGCTCGATCATAAGGGAGCAGTACCTCCGCGCCAGCCGGCTGAACTGCACAGGCGCCGCCGAGGTCCGGAGCACCAGGCTGATCCTCGACTCCGAGTCGAACTTCAGCGGGATGGCGATATACGAGATCGAAAGCCACACCGACGATAGAGACGCCCTCATTACTAGCGTCTTTCAAGGGAGCTACTCCCTTCGATCCGGCGCCGAGGTATATAAATAAATTGATGAACTGTGAAAGAAGGACGAAGCCGGATGGTGAAGATAAAACGCAGGAAGAAGTCAGATCACCGAATGAGCAAAAGGGATGATCGATGAGAGGGCGGAGGGAGATGCCCTCTCATCTCAATAGGAGGTCTGGCGATCTGGAGTTTCCCACTCCCCTTCCCGCTGAGAGAACCTACCACCCGCTCCTTTAAATGACTATTTTTCATGTACAGTTCACGTTGGGCTCATCTGAAATCGCGCCCCTCGATAACATGCGCTCCTCCGATAACCGCAAGTCTATTATCCTCAGAACCGGCCAGAGACCTCTATGGGTCTGAACGTCCCCCAGTTCATCGATGAAGCCATAGCAGAGATCCGCCGCACGGTGGAGGGAAGAGCTGTCATCGGCCTCTCAGGGGGCGTGGACAGCTCGGTCTGCGCCTTTCTGGCCCGAGAGGCGATAGGAGACCGGCTGCTCCCTGTTTACGTGGACAGCGGGCTGATGCGCCTTGACGAGTCGAAGAAGATAGCCGAAATGTTCTCCGACTTCAACCTCATCACAGTCCACGCCGAGGACCGGTTTTTGGGCGCCCTTGAAGGCGTCACCGATCCCGAGGAGAAGAGGAAGGTGGTGGGGGAGACCTTCATCCGGGTCTTCGAGGAGGAGGCGAGAAGGGTCGGCGCCGAGTACCTGATCCAGGGGACGATATACCCCGACCTGATCGAGTCTGAGGGGGGGATCAAGTCCCACCACAACGTCGGAGGCCTCCCCCTCAAGATGGAGTTTTTGGGGATCGTCGAGCCCCTCCGGGACCTCTACAAGGACGAGGTGAGGGAGGTGGCCCGGGGCCTCGGCATGCCCCCCGAGATATGCGAGCGGATGCCTTACCCGGGGCCCGGCCTCTCCGTTCGGATCCTCGGCGAGGTGACGCGGGAGAAGCTCGCTGTCGTCAGGGTCGCCAACGCCATCGTCGAGGAGGAGCTGAAGAGATTTCTGCCATGGCAGGCCTTCGCCGCGATCCTGGGGAAGGCGACCGGGGTCAAAGGAGACATCAGGGCCTACGGCTACGTCGTGGCGGTGAGGGCGGTATCATCGAGGGACGCCATGACCGCCGACTTTCTGGACCTCCCCTGGGACGTCCTCAGAAGGATATCCACCAGGATCACAGGAGAGATCCCGGAGGTATCGAGGGTGGTCTACGACCTGACGCCCAAGCCCCCCGGGACGATCGAGTTCGAGTGAAAATGACGAGATCAGAGGACGCCCTTGGTGCTGAGAACCTCCGTCCCCTCGACCCTTTTCGCCTCTTTCAACGCCAGGCCCAGGGCCTTGAAGATGCTCTCGGCCTTGTGGTGGTCGTTCTCCCCCTCGAACCTCACGTTGAGGGTTAGGAGCCCCTCTTCGGTCAGGGCTTGGAGGATCATCCTGACGTTTTGGGACTCCAGGCCTCCGATGACCTCGCTCTCAAACTCGCCCTTCATCACCAGGTAGGGCCGCCCGGAGAGGTCCAGGGCCGCCTCTGCCAGGGCCTCGTCCATGGGGACCGCCGCCCAGCCGTACCTTCTTATCCCCCTCTTCTCCCCCAGGGCTGCGGCGAGAGCCTCCCCCAGGGCGAGGCCCAGGGCCCGAGCCCTCTGGGCCGCGATCCCGCCCTCGGCCTTAGCACGAACGTCGATTTTGCTCATCCTCGCCAGGGCACAAAGCATGTGGTCGAGAAACCCCGATCCGGAATCGAGATCTGAATCCCCCTTACCGTCAAGGTTCACATCGACCTTTGCCCGCGCGCCGCCGACCTCAGAAATCCCCTCTCCCTTCCTCATAATACCACCTATACAGATCCTCCACAAACCCTCGACAAGTCTCGATGACCCCTCCATCGACCCTCCATGAAATTATAATCAGGATCGGAGAGCCGAAAGGGCCTCTCTGAGGTCGAGCTTTCCGGTATATATCGCCGTCCCGACGACGGCCCCCGCGGCCCCCGCGTCTCGGAGGGCGAGGACGTCTTCGACGGTGGAGACGCCCCCGGCGGCCACCACCGGTATATCGAGGGCCTCGACGAGCCTTCGGGTCGGCTCGGGGTCGATCCCCCGGAGCTGCCCTTCGGTGTCGATGTTGGTGAAGAGGATCGAGCCTGCGCCCCTCTCCTGGAAGAGGAGGCCGAGCTCGATCGCCCCCTTATCGAGGTCCCTCTGCCAGCCTTCGGTGGTGACCTTCCCCCGTCTCACGTCCAGGGCCGCCATCACCCTCTCGGAGCCGAAGTCGGAGGCGATCTCCGTCACCATCTCGGGCCGGGCGAGGGCCGCAGTCCCCAGGATGACCCTGTCGACGCCGAGGTCGAGGAGCGACGCCGCATCCTCTCGCGTCCGAATGCCGCCCCCCACTTGGACGAAGAGGTCGAGGGTCTCGACGATCTCCTGGAGGATGGGTCCGTTGATCCGGACGCCCTGGATCGCCCCGTCCAGGTCGATGATGTGCAATTTTGAGGAGCCCATCTCGGCCCACCGGACCGCCTGGGCGAGGGGGTCGTCGAGGCTGACAACCTCGGTTCCGGGGACCCCGCCGACGAGCTGGACGCATCTTCCGCCGCGAAGGTCGACTGCCGGAAAGAGATCGAAACTCATGAGAGGGAGCTAGAGCTTCGGAGACCTTAAATTTTGGCTTCAGGACCAGAACCTCTTCGTCCTGGCGTACTCCCGCTCCGCCTTCAGAATGTCTCGATAGAAGTCGGTCTCGTCCCGGCGGAGGTTTCGCATCAGCCTCGCCGCCGTCTCGGGGCCGAGGCCGCGGCTGGCGAGGGTGACGGCGGCGGCCTTGCCGTAGGTGAGAACGAGGTTTGCGTTCCGATAGACCCTCTTCGTCCTCCGCCGGTCCTCAGAGGTCTTCGCCTCCTCCGGCTTTCTTACGACCTTGATCTCATCCTCCTCCCAGGGCTTGAGGGCCGCCACCATCCGCGAGCCGCAGATGGGGCATTCGGGGACCTCGGGGACGTTCTTGACCATCCGGAGCGACTTCCACTTTTTGCAGCTGACGCAGAATAGGATCACCCGGTCGTTCATGATCCGATCTTTGAGAAGCTCGATGACGGCTCCGTCGGCCCGCTCCGGGGTCGTCACGTCCCTTCCGCCACGCCTGCCAAAAGACCCTATGGGGCTCGGCGCCGACGTGGTGACGGAGATCTCGCCGGACCTCACCATCTCCAGGACCTCCTTCGCCCGATCGACGTCGAGCCGGTCGAAGAATACATCCCTCATCGCCTCCCGGCCGATGGGGCCGTCGATGAAGAGGCCGAGGACCCTTTTGAGGCTCACCATCTCCCGGTCGACGTCCCGGCGGAGGGCCCCGAACTTCCGGGCGACGTGGACCATCCTCCAGGTGAATAGGGACGTGTTTTTGAGGGTCTTCTCCAGGATAGGGCCGATGTGATCCGGGTCCGTCTCTCTGAGGAGGGCGGCCACCTCCTCGGCCATGATCGTCTTCGGCGTCTCCAGGCCGATCCGATAGGGATCGACGTCCAGGGCGACGGAGGTTCCGAGCCTCGCCGATAGGAGGGCGGTCGCGACCCTCCCCAGGGCCTCGTTGGCCTGGTGGCCGAGGCAGGCGTTCACCGTCAGGTAGGCCCCGTCCCCCTCGACGACGATGGTCCTCTGGTCGGGGACGGGCAGATGGAGATCGAGCTGAGACTTTATCATCTTGACGAAGACCACCGCCGCCTCCGGGTCCACCGGGTATTCGTCTGTCAGGAGGGCGACGGCAGCGGCTTCGCCTCTCCCCGCACCGTTGTTGCCGTCTCCCTCCGAGGCTCCGTCTTCGCCCCCATCTCTTCCTCCTTCATCCAGGAGTCGGGCGACTCGCCCCCTGATCTCGCCCGCCTCCTGGGCCACCTCCCAGGGGACGGGGATCTCCTCCCCCGACCAGGAGGGGATCTCGCCGCCCCTCTGGATCGGGGCCACCCTGATCTCCTCCTCGTCGTCGGCGATCTCCACGATCTCCCAGATCTCGCCCTTCGCGACGAAGGTGGCGCCGGGCTCGGCGAAGTTGACGACGAAGGCCTCGTCCAAGGTGCCAACGGGCTTTCTTCCCACCACGTCGAAGACCTTGTACCTCTTCTCGTCGGGGATCATGGAGAGGTTCTGGTAGTAGTACTGCCAGGACTTTCGCCTCCTTTTGAGGACGCCGTCCTCGAGAGATACGAGCCAGTGGTCGGCTATCTCCTGCGCCACCTCCTCCAGCTCGGAAAAGGAGAGGTTTTTGAAAGAAAACGATCGGCTGACGATCTCAAAGCACCTAGAAAGGGCGATCTCGCCGAAGTCGAGGGCGAGGCCCACCAGCTGGTTGGCGAGGACGTCTTGGGGCCTATCGTGGGTCCTCGTCTCCTCCAGCTCCCCGGCGTTTGCCCTCCTCGCGATCGCCGCCGCCTCGGCGACGTCGTCGGGGCCGGTGGCGATGATCGTCCCCGCCGAGGTCCTTCCCATCCGATGACCTGCCCTCCCCACCCTCTGGACGAGGCGGGAAACCTCCCTCGGAGAGCTGTACTGGATGACGGTGTCAACGTCGCCGATGTCGATCCCGAGCTCCATCGAGGAGGTGCAGATCAGGCCCCGGAGGCGGCCCGCCTTGAAGGACTCCTCGGCCTCGATCCTCGCCTCTTTGGAGAGGCTCCCGTGGTGGACTCCGATCCCCTCGCCGAGGATTCTGAAGCTCGAACCCAGGACCTCGGCGGCCTGGCGGGTGTTGACGAAGACGAGGCACCTCTCCCTTCTGACGGCCTCCCTGATCATCCTGATCTGAGCTGCGAGGATGGGGTCGCACTCCAGCTCTCTCGCGAGGGCATAGTCGCCGCCCGTCGGCTGAGGGGACGCCACCCTGAACCGGGCCTTCCTCTCGACGTCGGCCGAGACGATCCTGCACCTCCGTCCGGACCCGGCCAGAAACTCTGCCACCACCTCCGGCGACCCGACGGTGGCCGAGAGGCCCACCCTCTGAAACTCCCCTGCCACCTCCACCATCCTCTCCAGGACGACCGATAGCTGGGAGCCCCGCTTTGAGGCCGCCAGCTCGTGGACCTCGTCGATGACGACGGTTTTGAGGCCCCGCAGGTTCGCGCGGAGCCTTTTTCCCGTTAGCATCACCTGGAGGGTCTCGGGGGTGGTGATGAGGAGGTCTGGGGGCCGGAGGGACTGAGCCCTTCGCTCGGCCTGAGGAGTGTCGCCGTGGCGGACGGCGACGGAGATCCCCAGCTCTTCGCCCCAGCTCCGGAGCCTTGAGAGCATGTCCCTGTTGAGGGCCCGGAGGGGCGTGACGTAGACGGCTCGGATTCCGGGCGTCTCTTCGTCAGCTTCTCCGTCTCTTCCTCCTCCGCCGCCACCCGCCCCGAGGCTTCGTCCCCGTCCTCCTCTCGTCCATCCACTCCCAGCCCCCTTCTCACCAGACCGGGACTTCTCCCGGAGGATCTGGTGGAATAGG
>CAZHAO010000109.1:0-6743 GCA_964530375.1 uncultured Methanotrichaceae archaeon | reverse complement strand
CCTCAGCCTCTGTTCGGGGTCGTCGGTGTAGAGCCGGTCGGATATGCTCCCGTTCCAGGGCTCGTTGGCGTCGACGGCGGTGTCCATCAGGTAGAGGTCGGTCCTCCCCACCTGGACCTTCCAGACCTCGACGTATATCTCCCTGTTCAGGAGGGGTATCTCGACGAGGAGCGGGTTGCCGTCTTCGTCCCGGAGCCTCCGGACCGGGGCGTTCTCCCTGTCCAGCCTCTCGCAGGCCCCGGCCTGCCATCCGTCGGGGGTGACCCTCTGGAGGAGGTACCCCTCGGGGTACATGAAGCCAATTCCCACGGAGGGGACTCCGAGGTCGCTGCACTCCTTCAGATAGTCTCCGGCGAGAAACCCGAGCCCGCCAGCGTAGACGGGGAGGGCGTGGTGAAGGCCGTACTCGGCGGAGAAGTAGGCGATCGTCTTTTTCTGGGGATCTGCGACGTTGTTGCAAAACCAGCCGCTTCTGGGGTCCATGTCCCCATCAAACCGGGCCATGACTGCATCGTAGTACCGGAGGAATCGTGGGTCGAGGGAGGCGAGCTTCAGAACGCCGTCGTCGAGCTCGTGCATCATCTTGACGGGGTTGTGGCCGTTCCGGCTCCAGGCCGCCCTGCCGCCCAGCATTATGAAGAGCTCTCTCCCCTCCGGGTGCCAGCTCCACCAGAGGTTGTAGGCGAGATCGCCGAGCTTTGCGATCCTCGGAGGCAGGTTCGGAAATTTGTCTCTAGGTCTGTAGTGCATGATCTATCCTTCCCATCACCGCTCTCGCCGTCACCATGGGGCTGGGATGATTTTATCTTTTCCTCGATGGAGGTGAGAAGGCCTAGACGGCTTCGAAACCTGACCCATAATCCGCATATAAAATAGATCTCCGGGTCTTTCAAAATAGGGGTGGGCAAGGGGATCAAATCGCCCTGCCCTCAGAACTTCCTAATTGGTTCATCCGCGCAATCTGGGATCGAACCTACATCTCTTCTTCTGTCGGCACGAGCTCCCTTCCGGCCTCCTCCCATGCCGGAACTCCACCCACCACGACCCAGGCATCCCGGTCGCCGATGATCCTCATCACCGATACCGCAAAGGCGGAGTTGGTATCATATGTGCAGACGACGGCGATCTTCTTGTCGGTGGGAACCATATCCATATTTGGAACCAGCTCCGGGAAGGGCACGTTGATCGAGTCCGGTATGTGACCAGCGTCATAGGCAGAGGCGGGCCTCACGTCCACGATCACCATGCTATCGTCCCCGGCGTCTACGGCGTCGATGACCTCCTGCATATCCATCAGGAGGAGGTTCTTCTCAGGAAGGCTCTTCAAGAAAGAGTCGGCTTTGGCGACGTGTTCCTCGACCATCTCATCGACTTCGGCCATCTCTTCATCTTCAGCACCATGGACCGACCCCACCAGGGCGAAGAGCCCCAGGAGGACCAGAGCTAACAGCGCTATGCTCTTCATTCCATACCACCAAAATATTATTTTTCTCGTCGATAGCATATATCGTTTGCGGACATACTGAATTAAATGATTTGTGAAAAATTGAGACGAATTTTTCCCAGGATTCGTCTAAAACCTCCACAGGCGCGCAGATCCCTCGGCCCTTACCCGGCCGGTC
The DNA here is from genome assembly GCA_964530375.1 of uncultured Methanotrichaceae archaeon. Classification (GTDB taxonomy): domain Archaea; phylum Halobacteriota; class Methanosarcinia; order Methanotrichales; family Methanotrichaceae; genus Methanocrinis. The sequence continues at coordinate 5,121 of CAZHAO010000109.1, read as the reverse complement.
ATCTGCCGGGGGCCGGGTATGCCGGAAGAATCTCCATCCTCGACGGAGGGACCTCTCTTCCCGCGGCGAAGGAGTAGAGGGGAGCAAACTCCTTTCCCGCGAGGCCGAGGGCTGAGGATAGGGGGTCGTCGAAAAAGCAGCCTATGCCGCATCCCACGAGCGCCGAGGCCTCCGCCTCCAGATATAAGGTCTGGCCGACGATGCCGCATTCCCAGAAGAGGCGGTTGTAGAACCAGGGGCCCCGCTCCACCAGGGCTGGCCGGAACCGAGCGATCATGATGAGGGAGAGGCAGCCGTCGGAGGCGATCTTCTGGCCGCAGGAGAGGGCCCTCGAAAGCTCTCGGAAGTCGCCGGTCGCCAGGCTGTAAAATCCTGGGGGCGCGTCTTCGGGCATCTTCCAATCGAACTCGCCCCTCAAGGAGGATCTGAGCGAACCTTCGTGGTGGGGGTTTCGGACCAGAAGATAGAGCCCCCGATCGAGGCCCAGGACCCGGTGGACGAAGACCGCCAGGTGGACCTGGGGCCTCCAGGAGAGGAGGTTATTGGGGAACCTTCCTGGTCCCGGGATCGTTCGGCAGAGGGCCCTGAAGAAGTCTTCCCGGCTCATGCTGAAGGCGGGGTCCATGACGATGGCGCTCCTTCGCTGGCGGATGATTTTCCGAAGGGACGAGGGAGGATAGGCATACCTTGGCGGCGCCCTCGTATCGGCGAAGGCTTCGGAAGCGGCCTCTCCCCGAGGTTTCGCCGTCGACTTCGTCATCAGCGAGACGAGGGGCCAGTCGACCTGCTCAGGGCTGAGCCGGTCGGGTTTCCCCTGCCAATCGACCTCTCTGAACTCGGCCAGGACCTTCTCCGAGAGGCCGAAGCCGGAGACGGCGCTCCCCTGGGGGTGGACTGCGACGAGACAGTCAGGAACCTCGACCTCCGCACCGCCGAGATCGGCCAGGCCCAAGAGCAGCGCCAGCTCCTCGGTCCCGACGGCTTCGAGGAGCTTCGCCCGCCAACCCAGGGCCGCCGAGGCGAAGCTCGTGGCGGCGAGGGCGTGGCCGACGTTGAGGTGGAGGTAGCGGAAGGCCCTCTCGCCGTACTTCCAGGACTCCCGCCAGGGGATCGAGGAGAAGCCGACGAGGACCGATCCCGCAGGCAACCCCGCGGCCATCTCCCGCCAGGCCCCCTCCGAGAACCGGCCTCTAACCTCGAGGGCGTGCTCCCTTGGCGCGTAGTGGGCGACGGTCGGCTGGTCGAAGAGCCCCGGCACCGGCCCCGAGATGAGGTAGCCCTCGGTGGGGTGGAGGTTCCCGCTGGAGGGGTTCGTTCGGAGGGCCCAGGCCGACCCGCTGGCCCGCCTCCAGGCCGAGACGGCGAGGGCGTCGAAGAGGAGCTGGGATACCGTCTCGAAGTTCAGGAGCCTGGGAGGGACGTTCCCCTCGGTGAGGGCGAGGTCAAACGATGGCCCCTCGCCGGTTTTGGGTTCAAACCGGGCGAGCTCCACGAGGGGAGCGCCCCGAAACCTTCGGAAGGGCCGGGGCTCGTTTGTCCAGTCCATCGACTTCGGCCCTGGAGCCATTCGAGTGAAGCTGTGCTTTGTCGCCTGGTGGTAGGCGAGAACCTGGTCGAGCGTTTCGGACAATTCGAGATCCTCCTCTTCGGCCTCGGGCGGCGGGGCCGGGGTTTGGGCCGGTCCCGTGGGAGGTATATTTTGTCTTCGAGGGGACTAAACTTTTTCGGCTAGATGGCCGACGCCTCCAGCACAGCCAGCGCTTTTCCAGCATGGAGGAGGCGATGGAGCACTTTCGCCACCAGCGCCGCATATCGACGGCGGAGCAGGAGGCGATCGTGCGGGAGCACCTGGGCCGGGTTCTCAAGGAGGAGAACGGGGGCTTCAGCCTCCCGGCGTCGTCGATAAGGGTCAAAATCTGGTGGGAGAAGGAAGGATGGGTTGGTCGAAAGCTGACGGAATGGCGCATGAATGGGATTTCTCTGCCTGGGGCCGGTTGGCGGACGGGGCGCCGGGCGCATCGCAGGGTGGCCCGGAGGCTCGGCGCCGCCCTCCACAAGTCCGCCTCCCTTCGGCCCTCGTTCGGGAGGCGGCGCAAGGGTCCGGGCAGGTCATCGGCGCGATCCCGATCGAGACCCGCTCTGACTCTTCTTTTTGGTCAACCAACCTGCCACAGTCTAATCCTGTAGTCATAACCCCCCGAAGCGAGAGTGCTGCCGTCGGGACTAAAAGCCACACACATTACATAACTAAGGTCTTTGCCCAGTGTCTGGATCTCAGTTCCGCTGGCTACATCCCATAGTTTTATGGTGTTGCCATGCGTTGAAGCAATAGTTTGACCATCGGGGCTGAATGCAATGCTCCACACGCCACCAAACGTTTTGCCGCCCAGCGTCCGGATCTCTGTACCAGTTTCGACATCAAACAGCTTGATCGTGCCTTCAGAGCTTCCTGAGGCAAGAATGCGGCCATCAGGGCTAAAAGCCACACTTTGATAACAAAAATCGTGGCTGCCTATCGTTCGGATTTCAGCTCCACTGGCTATGTCCCAGAGCGAAACCTCATGAAATACATTTGTTGAAGCGAGTGTCCGACCATCAGGGCTGAATGCAACACTGTATACACTACAAATCCGTGCCTGCTGCGGACGGTCTTCAGTCCCTAGCGTCCAGATCTCAGTTCCGCTGGCTACGTCCCAGAGTTTTATAGTATTCATGCCAAACCCTGCAGCGAGTTTGCGACCATCAGGGCTGAATGCAACACTGAGTATATCTGCACCCAAGTACCAAGATTCGTCAAACGTCATGATCTCAGTTCCGTTGGCTACATCCCAGAGTTTGACTGTTTCATCCCAGCTTCCAGAAGCAATAGTGTGACCATCTGGACTGAATGCGATGCTTCTCACTGTTTTAGAGTGGCCGTACAGCGTCTGGATCTCAGTTCCGCTGGCTACGTCCCAGAGTTTGATGGTTTTGTCATAGCTTCCAGAAGCGAGAGTGCGACCGTTAGGACTGAATGCAACACATGCTACCCAAAAGGTGTGGCCGTTCAGCACACGGACTTCTTCTTTGCCGGCTTCTTGAATCGGTTCATCAAAGGATGTTACCTCCACCTCGACAGGCTCGAAGCTGACCGGCTGGTAATTGGTATTCGAATTCTTTTCGTCGTTCCAGTTTCCGGCATTGTCGACCACGTGCATGCCGTACCAGTACGTGCCGGGGGCGGGGGGTGAATCCGTGAACGAGCATGAGATGGGGCCGGTCTCGCCTGACAGTGTGTTTCTCTTTGGGACGACCTCCTGCCAGTCGCTCGTTTCATTCTTGCGCCAAAGCTCGACCTGAGTTAAGCCTGAGCCGTCGTTGTTTAATACTGTATAGTCGATGGTAAAAGACTCTCCGAATGTCAAGCTTTGAGGCGTAACCTGTAAGGATTGAACAGTTGGATGGGAATTATCCAACCATGACAATCCACTGCCATCTATGACAGATATTATCATATCGGCATACCTTTTCGCACCTTTTCTGTTTGGATGAGCTATAGGATTAATTTTATTTTCAGCTTGTTTAATTAGGTCTAGATCCAAAGGATTTAAATCCAAAGCATATTCCTTTTCGACCAACTCAGCTCGCTCTTGATATTGGAAATCATTGGTCTTTAAATCGCTGTTCAATTCCCATAAGAAAGAATTACTCGCACGATAACTATTCTTTCTTTCAAACAATGGATCGACAAACTTTATGCGATTTTGGCCTTTATCAGCAGCATCAACAGCTTTCCTCAGGCTATCCGAGGAAATAGCATAAAAGGTATCAGAATTTGCCCTTAAATTTGCATCCTCTTCAAATATATTATCAATATTATTGGCGATACCTTCTATTAAATACCATGCAGCTTCTACTTTAGCAGCAGTTGGATCAGCTGTTGCAGAAATCAAAACACTCTCACTTTGAGATATCGTTTTTTTGGATGTCAATGCAAGTAAACCAGCAACGGCCCTATCTTGAATTTCTACTATGCTCTCCTCAGTGATTATAGGATAATAACCAGTGACTATGATTTTAGCATCAGTCTCATCCAATAGGTACGTAAGTAAATTCGTCATAGGATCTTTGATAGATTCAGAGAGTGAATTTATAGTCTCCACGGGCGTATTTGCATCCATTATGTTCTGGATACCTACATCATTTATCCCACCAGATACCAAAATAAGATCTACATCATCCTTATTTTTGATGTTTCTCGCCTGATCCATTAACGTAGGAGATCCACTATTAAGGTTAGGGTCGATAGATTTACCTGATTCCCCGGTTATAGTGGCTCCAGAATGTGCATAAACTGTCACCTCAACGGGTCTATTCAGTTTCTCTTGAAGCCAATCGGCCACAAGATAATGATATTTATTTTTCTTATTTAGCCCATTGCCCCATGCTATGGAATCTCCAATTACAACCATATTAAATACTTCATTATTCGTCACATTACAAGGAGTAATTGTATAATCCGTATCCGATCCTGATTCTATTCCACATGAGGCAGTCTCTCCCTCCGCCCACGTCACCTGCGCCAGCAAGGTGAGCATTATTAAAGCAAATATCAGTCTCTTCATCGCAAGATTCCTGGCTCGATTTTTTTGGCCATTGATGTGATAACAAGCACAATTATTTAGATCTATCGGATGAATTTAGAAAAATTGTGATTATGAAATTCTAACTTCATGTACTGAGATGAGATCGCTTCAAGTTCACCCACCATCAACCGACCCCTCCCCAAGAAATCCTCCTCGCCTCAGTAATGCACCAGCGTTCCCTCCATCTTCGCCTTCCGGACCGCGTACCTGAAGGCGAGGAGGCTCGCCGGAAGAAGGATCGCCGAGAAGAGGACCAGGGTCCCCACCTCCGGCGCCAGCTCCCGCAAGCTGTAGCCCTGGAGGAGGGCGTGCCTCATCCCGTTGAGGGAGTAGGTCATCGGGAGGAGGTGCGAGACCGTCTGGAGCCAGCTGGGGAGGACGGTGATGGGGAAGAAGACCCCCCCGAATAGCTCCGAGGTGCTCATGAAGAGCATGTTGATCGGGTCGCCCCTCTTGAAGATCATGATAAAGCTGGCGGAGAGGATCCCGATGCTAC
>CAZHAO010000108.1:0-6790 GCA_964530375.1 uncultured Methanotrichaceae archaeon | reverse complement strand
AGGGTGAGGAGGGCGATGACGCAGTCACAGTGGCGGATCCCAAACCTCACCCTCTCCCCCGGCGCCACCCCTCGGGCGCGCCGGTAGATGGCGATGAAGCTCTCAAGCCCCACCCGCCAGAGGGCCTCGGCCAGCTCCCGGGCCAGGGGCTCGTCCTCCTCGGAGTGGGAGATGTAGACCTTTGTGATCATCTTTATTATATCTCCATGTTAGGGATGAACTACTATTCCTTGAACTTCTGACGTTAGGCATTCCCACGGAGGATGAAATGGTTATTGTTAAATCTGTAATTCGTATACAGGAGCCGTGTTTCAAATATTGTTATTAAAAATCAAATAATGTCGTCCCCTTTTTGGCGTTTGATTTAATGTTTTTTGGCGGATAATAAAGGCCTATAATAAGCCACGTGGGATATATAGAGAACGTTCCCATATAGAAATACAAATCCCGGCTTTCAAGCATATATGTATAGAATTTATGATATAATTTATCCCATAAAACATCAACATCGCGATACTTTAGCCCCCAACTCCTATAAGACTCAAATAGCTCCCAGTCTTCGCATTGTATTTCGTGCGGCTTCCCATCAGAGCAGCCAGAGCATTTGAACTTATATCCGAATATGTGAGGGATTTCTTCTACAACAGGTATCATACTTGACCCAAAAAGAGTTTTCTGAAACGTACTTATATCATCGTATATCTGGAGGTCCTCTTTTTTGTAAAAATCTATCAATTCTTTTGGCTTTATAAGTCCAATTGAAGTTCTATCCTCCTCAAACATATCCTCCAGATATTCGCGAGACGGCGAAATATGGCTCAGTATGAGTTTATTCCTAATTTCCCAATCGATTTTCGAACTTGAACTCAGAGTTCGATCCACGATCTTTAAAGAATTAGGTTTGATCTCATAGCTCTCTTTTCTATTGAGTTTTTCCTTAGCTTTTTTGCATTCTACTTCAATGCAGTCATATTTTTTAAGCTTATTATATCCCGAAAATAAATGCATGGGCATTGGATAAAGCCTGATCCAATCCCCCCCATCAGTCAGTCCGACGGTACAGACGACTTGACCATGCTTCTTGCTGTTTTGTGGGTATGCTTTTACTGTTACAAGCACGCGCTTTTTTTCCCATGTCATAGGTCGATCACCTTAATATCGTCTGCCCTCAATTTTTCTGCTATAACGCTTCGATGACAGTAATTAACATCTTTTTCAAAGCACATTAAAGCAGCCTTCTTATTCGATCCGATATCCTCTATAAATTTTAATAAATCTTGTTTATCATCAAGTTCTTTCGCGTATTTCACAAAAAGACTTTGATAATCATCATGAGTTACGAGATCCTTTCTAAGGTCTGATGGTATCCCAAGATCTGCCATGTGAATATATTCGATATTGATTTTATCTAAATAATCTCTTAGCTTGCGATCTGAGAATCCAAACTTCATACTATATGCGTTCCTCCGCACATCTATAACTACATTTATTTTGTTTATTATCAACTCGTTCAAAAAACTATCTATTGATTTCCCCTCGTAGCCTATGGTAACTAAACCGCTTGATTCGCTTTCAAATTCGATCACCTTTTTATAACAACTTAGAATAGCATACTCAGGATATTTATCGTAAATATAATCTAGCAAATACTTGTCATCAAAATCTGCAAACTTTCTAGAATAAGCCCGAATTATTTTTTTGGTTTTAGTATCCAACTGAGTCTGGTTTCGGCCCACCAAAAAAACAGAATTATTTTTTATTGAAATTAAATGACATTTTTCTAATCGTGATAGGTCGTGATAAAGCTGAAAAGAAAACGGTCCGTACTTATACGGAATAAAATCGTAGAGGTGAATCTGCTCAGATATCAAGAACATGAGCTTTACTAGCCTTAATTTTGAGATTTCGGAGTTATTAATATCGAGGAGATAAAGAACGCACTTTTCGCCTTTTTTAATCAAATTCTATCACCTCGAGCTCCTTCTACCTTTATTCTATGAGTTCATCAGAACTGCAATATAAGTAGCTTTAGCTGTATAGTTTTGCTACCTGCTTACAATATAACTCTGTCGATTCGAGATGACTATAGTTAATTAGAAATGAATGATCTACTTGTAGGATCTGGAATCTCTTCGATTTTGCGATCGGGCAAAGGCCTTCATTGGAAATCGCTGGAACTTCATATCGCCCAACAACACTCTATTTTTAAACGTGTTCCTATCCAAGAAGCCACAAGGACCGAAACCCCTTTGGTTTACAAAATCAATAGGTGGTGACTGCGGACCATTGAAAATCGCGAATCACCGGCTCATTTGTTGAGATTCCCCAAATCAAGTGCATGAGATCGGTTCTATAGAACTGTTTTCAATGGCCTGCACCCACGACCAATCAATATAATCTAAAATAAATGTAAACCAGGAGCTAAGGCCGATGACCATCGGCGAGCGGATAAAGCAGGCGAGAAAGATTCGAGGCATGAGCCAGCGGGTCCTGGCGGAGCGGGCCGGGGTCAGCGCCCAGGCGATATCCAAGTACGAGCGGGATATAAACGCCCCTAGCTCCGGCGTCCTCCTCCGCCTCTCCAAGGCTCTGGGGGTGGGGGTCGAGTTCTTCGTCCGCCCCAAATGCGTCGTCGCGATCACGCCGGACCGTCGAAGGAGTCGGGCCCTCCCACGAAAACGGGAGGCTGCGCTGATCGCCGGGATTTGATGACCTGCCCAGGTTGGGGCGGATGGCGGGCTCTTCAGATGTGCAAAGGCTTAAATAGTGTCATGCCTTTCCAGCCCCTCGCGTTAAGCTGTTCCGTTTTATGGTTTTTCGCAAAGGATGGTGCAAAGTTTGTACGGCAATAATAGAGGCTCTTTTGGTGCCAGCGGGTTTGGTCCCTCTGCGCCAGTCGAGACTGGAAAGGAATACGACGTTGAGATCGAGGACATATCAAAGAGAGGAGACGGCATAGCCAGAATCGAGGGTTTTGTCATCTTCGTTCCGGAGGCCGGTGTTGGCGACAAGGCCACCATACTGGTCGACAAGGTCATGCAAAGGTTCGCAATAGCCCACAAGGTCTGAACTTATCATCGGCCTTGAACGTCGTTGGCGGTCGGCGCAGCGGTTTCGCTGCGCAAGACTGCTTTACAAAGAAATAGTTTCAGACAGTTTCTCTCTCGTCTTCGATCTGCTCGATTTCTCGGGACGGGGATCTTCTGTTTGGCGATCTGCGGCATGCTGGCGGCAAGACGTAAGAAGGGAGAAGCGAGTGGAGAGTCAGGGGCAAAGTTATCAGCTCCGCAGGCTTTTGACGTTCTCGCTGTTTTTGTGCGGCGGCTATCGAGCCATGCAGGGAAGGCGCGCGCAAAAAATAACAAGATATTTAAAATTGAGGAGATATATATGAATAAGATGCCAAACCAAAACTCGGCGGATGGGAATAACCTGGACAGCGCGCTCAAAGAGGAAGCAGAAGGCTACGGAGATCTGGTGGCTATATCGCTGGTCCACAAGGTGAGCATGAAAGCCCTCCGATCGCGGTTGAAGGAATTGCAGATAGAACGGGCATGAGGACGTCAGAGTGAGATAGACGTTAAGCTGAAAGTGACATGATATGAGTGAAGAGATGGATGGAAATTTGACGACCGTTGGGAAGAACGTCATTGCTGAAATAGCCGAAAGGATCAGATGGACAGCCCAGGGATGGCCCGTGCCGGAAGGACGAGAGGACGACCGGGCGCTTCAGAAGTGCTACACGTGGCTCGCGTGGCAGGATCTTCCTCTTGCGAGGGTGCCTGAAAACGATTCCGAGTTCGACGAGTTTGTATCTTCGAACATCTTCCTGAAGATCAGCTTCGACGGCCAAGACCTCAACGATCTTGGTTTCGTAACCAGAGAGTACGTTGAGACGTTCGATCGGAGATCAAATGTGACCTTCGTTCCTGCCGCCTTTGGAGCGAAGAAAATGCTCTCACGGCTGAAGGCCTTCAGTTTCTCTTTAGCGAGATAACAGTGAGGCAGCGAGGTCCGGATTCTTCGAGGTCCGCATTCTCCGATCCTGATCTCCAAAATCCAAGACGAAACTTCGCCTGAGAGCCTCCAGCCTCTTGTACGCCGCGATCGATTCGGCGATGGGCCGAGATCGCATTACGACCTCCATCGTCCTCTCCGATTTTGATCGACGACGGCCTCACAAAAATGGCAGCGGGTCCCTCTTTCTGTAGACGAGGGCCTGGCAGATGGCGATGAGGTCTCCTCCTTTGGTCCTGACCCGGATATCGTAGGTCGCAACCCTGTTGGACCTGCTCACCTCCTTTCCCTCGGCCAGGAGGGCCTCCCCCTTCTTCGGACTGCTGACGTAGGTGACGCTCATGCTGAGGGCGACCGAGACGGTGCCGTGGGAGTTACTGGCGACCTCGAAGGCCTCGTCGATGAGGGAGAATATCGCCCCGCCGTGGGCCATCCCGAAGACGTTCTCCATATCCTCGGTGAACTTCATCTCAACGAGAGCGTACCCTTCGGCCACCTCGACCAGTACAAGCCCCATCTTCTTCGCGTAGGGCTCCTCTGCGACCCTTTTCCGGATCGCCTCGAATATCTCCTCTCCCATCGATCAGCATCTCCCAACAGTCGCTTTCGCCGTCTGAACTCACGATCACAATTTCGATCTCAACTCTGATATCGACATTTCAAAGCTTGAGGTCGTACCTCACCTCGGTGACGGTGCTCCCCCAGATCTCGGAGGTCTTCTCCTCGGTCTCCAGAAAGCCCAGGGACTCGTACAGGCTCGTCGCGGCCAAAAGCCCCCGGACAGTCCAGAGGAAGACCGATTTATACCCGGCAGATCGGGAGAAGGCCAGCGCCTCCTCGACGAGCCTCCGTCCCAGGCCGAGCCCCCTCACCTCCGGGGCGAGGAGGAGCCAACGGAGCTGAGCCTCGGTCTCGGAGACCTCCACGATGGCGACGGACCCCGCGATCCGCCTCGCCCCCCCTCCTCCAGCCTCCTCAGTCCCCTCCGCCCGCTCGACGATCCAGATCCGGTCCCGATCCGATCGAGACTTGACGAACTCGGCTATGGGCCCCGCGACGTAGGCGTCGAAGGTGGAGTCCCACCCCTGCTCCTCGGCGTAGATGGCCCCGTGGAGGTGGACCACCATCCCGATGTCGCCGGCGCGGAGGTCGGTTCGGGTCGAGATCGAACGTCTCAGATCCTCTGGGTGCGTCTCCTTCATGCTCCGAGCCGCATTGGAATCTCAACATATTTCAAAATTGCTTCCTCCCGCGGGGACCTTCTGTCACCTGCCGGTGGGCTTTCGGCCCTTGCCCGGAGGAGTCAGGAGATGGTTCGGAGGTCGTGAGGAGATGCGTCAGCATATTAAGGGTATCGACGACAGATTCACCCCTCCCCTTTCCAAGAGGTTTTCAATCGCAGCCCTATTGTAGCAATTAAACCGAAAAGCTTATTACTAAATATGAGTCTAGCATGTAACGCCGCACGAGGCAGCGATATCCTGACCTCCACTGCACGAACTCCGTGCCGAAACTGTGCCCATTTCGATAGAAGGGGCCCGAAGGTTGAGCGACGTTCGGGCCCGCTCTCCCGCTTTCAACCGCCGTCGATACGGCGTCCGGCTGTCGTATGGGGCCCAATTTCGCGATGGGTAGGCTGAAAGGAACCGTCAACAAAGGACCGTCTTATCCTCCCCTTTTTTTTCTTTATCCGGCGTCAGCCGTCAGCCCCTTCTGCCGTACTCGATCGCGAGAAATATCCTCTGGACCGCGGTCAGGTTCGATAGGACCGCCGCGAGGACGATGGCGCCCAAAAGCCAGCCGTTCCCGAAGAGGAGGGCCCCGACCATCCCGGCGTAGATGAGGATCAGCCTCTCGGCCCTCTCGAGAAGCCCTCCCATCTCTTTGGCCAGTACCTTCTGGTCCTTGACGAGGCCCCGGTGGTCGGCGTAGGCCCGGACGAAGGAGGTCATGACGGCGCCGAAGATGAGGATCGCGATCCAGGCGCCGATGGGGATTAAAAAGCTCGTCTCAGGGCCGAGATAAAAGAGGAGGCCGAGGATCAGGAGGACCTCGACGTACCTGTCCAGGACCCCGTCGAGGAAGGCTCCCTCCGAGGAGGCCCTCCCGGTCGCCCTCGCCACCGCCCCGTCCACCATGTCCAGGAACCCCGATAAGAGGAAGAGAAGGAAACCGAGGAGGAGCCTGTGGCCCACGAGGGCGAAAAAACCCCCCAAGGCGACGGCGAGGGCGAGGAAGGTCCAGGCGTTGGGGGATAGCCCGAGACGGGCTAGGCCCGCCAGAGATCGATCCACCTTCTTTCCGTCCACCAGACGGGACTTGAGCATCGAGGTGGGAGACGAAAAGAAGGTATTAAACCCTTTTCTCCTCTAACCTCTTTATGCGCCGAGGTCCGCCAAGAACCGCTCGATCCTGTCGACCGCCTCCAGGATCTCCTCTCTCGACGTGGCGTAAGAGCAGCGGATGAAACCCTCGCCGCTCTCGCCGAAGGCATTTCCGGGAACTGCCGCCACCTTCTGCTCCTTTAGAAGCTGCTCTGCAAACTCCTCGGAGGAGAGGCCCGTCCCCTCGATGGAGGGGAAGGCGTAGAAGGCCCCCTTCGGCTCAAAGCAGGGAAGGCCAAGACGCTCCAGCTCTGAGACGAATAATCTCCTTCTCCGATCGTACTCCCGCTTCATCGCCTTCACCTCAGCGTCGCCCCGGCGGAGGGCCTCCACCCCCGCCACCTGGGCCATGGTGGGGCGCAGAGCATGGTGTACTGATGGACCTTCGT